>NZ_JCACKM010000042.1:0-49526 GCF_059505385.1 Desmonostoc vinosum | reverse complement strand
ACTGGGGACTGGGGACTGGGGACTGGGGACTGGGGAATGGGGACTGGGGACTGGGTAATTATCTTTCTCCCTCACTCCCTCATCTTCCTCATCTCCCTCATCCCCTGCGTAGCTTAGCTAGCTACAACTTGAATATCGATTTGAGCTGTTACTTCCGAATGCAGTTTAATATCAGCTTTATAAGTACCAAGTTTGCCAATATCGGGAATCGTAATACCACGTCGGTCTACTTCTAGATTGGTGGCTGCTTGGATTGCATCAGCAACGTCTTGGTTTGTGACAGTACCAAAAATTGCTTCGTTTTCGCCAACCTGCTTGGAAATTTGCAAACTACCTACTTTTTCCAGTGCTGCTTTTTGTTCTAGCGCTTGTTCTTTTAGTTCTAATTGCCGTTGACGCTCTTGTTCACGACGGCGTTCTACTTGCTTGAGAATACCAGGAGTGGCATGAGTTGCCAATTTTTGAGGAATTAGATAATTGCGAGCATAGCCAGGAGCTACATCTACTAAGTCGCCAGATTTTCCTAGCTTGCTGATATCCTGAGTTAAAACTAACTGTACACGTTTGGCCATTGTCTTTTGTTTTTCCTGTAAAATCTCATTAAATTTGGGTTGTAGCAGGATAGCTCACATGAGTGTAGCTTGCTTCCTAGCGACTTTACTCATACCCTAAAGCTTACAGATCCTAGCGAAACGCAGGGGGCGATCGCAACTATTTGGGCGAGAAAAGTTGTGAGGGACTGGGGACGCGGAGAATAACAAATGACAATTCCCCAACTCACAACTCTTGGGGTGGAAAACAAACTTCGATCGCCTGTTCTACTAAATCTAAACCTTGGGATACTACAGTATGACGCCAATTGCGATCTGCTGGGACAAAGATTTCTTCTAGTCGCTGGCGTGTCCACTCTTTGGATGAGTCGTTTGGTGGTGAATGGAAATGAGCGCGGTTCTCGGCTCGTAATGCCTCAACTACTTTGATGATCGGGTAAGTACCAAACTCTGCTGTGAGAAATTTATAATTGCATTGGGGAAACATTGTTTTACACCAAGTACCCAAACCCCCACGAATTTTGTAGGCAGTACCGCCTGGTTTATATGTTTCGATCGCATCAGCACCAAAAATATTTATCAGCCACTCGGTAGACTCAAAATTAGGCAAATCGTCAATAAAAAGTTTGTATGTTGCTTTTTTACCTAGTCCTGTGTGGAAGTCGATGTGCAAAACGTCTGTAGCATTACCTAGCCACTGCGGTAAATTTGCTGCTAAGATTTGATGAGTTGGAGATGGGCTATTTCCACCAAAGAATAACCCTTGGGGAAAGTCGTATTGCCCAATTGGTAAGGTATCTTTTAAGTCATTGATGCCGTTGCGAAGGATAGAAGCGATCGCTTTGAGAAAAAATGGCTCAAAACGAGATGGCGGTGAAGTTGGGTTAAAAAAAGCATTCAAGTTTCTGTACTTTTCTGCACTACCTCTGTATTCTTCACCTGGTAGCAAAAAGTTGCGATTCAGATCTACATTATCTTCGTTCCACCGTCGTCGCCAAGCAAATCCATAGGGATTTAAGGTGTGTAATAAAATTAAAGCAGCTCCTTGGATGGAACTCCAACCAATTAAACGCTCTTCTAATAAGGCACACTGAACGGCAGAACCGAAGAAACCTTCTACACCATGCAATCCACTAGAAACAATTACGATTTTCTGCGGGTGAGGATCTCCCAAAATCGCCACATCGATTGTGAGTTCTTCTCCATCTGGCCCAGTTTGATTGATAGGGTATGCTTCTAAGCGACACCCCAGCGCCTGCGCTGAGGTGCGGAAGCGATATCGCGCTGTAGCATAGTTAGGACTGAAGGCAGTGACGTAGGACACTGTTGACTGATAGCTGTTGACTGTTGACTAAAACTTGTCTTTCATTCCCCTAATTCGGGCAAATGTTTGTACAGGATCACTACTGTTGACAGCTGATTGTAATGTCGGCTGCTCCCAACGTAAAAAGGGATTAGTAAGTTTTTCTACACCTAAGAGTGAGGGGATGGTAGCTTTTCCTTGAGAGCGGTAAGTTTTCACTTCATGGTAGCGCTTTTGGAGGTCGGTGTTGTCAGCGTCTATGGTGAGAGCAAATTGTAGATTATTTAAGGTGTATTCATGGGCACACCAAACACGGGTATCATCAGGTAGCGATCGCAGTTTGTCCAATGAGTTGACCATTTGTGTGGGTGTCCCTTCAAACAAACGACCACAACCACCAGCAAATAAGGTATCACCGCAAAATAAATCGCCGAGCTCACCTGCTTGTTGGGGGGGAAAGTAGTAAGCAATATGAGCGCGGGTATGTCCAGGAACGAATATAACTTCAGCTATGCGTTCGGCAAACTGAACTTGTGAACCTTCTTTTAAAAACACCTGCTGTGCAGGAATTCTGCCTCGATCCTCGATGCCGCCATAAACGGTGACTCTGGGAAATTTTTGGATTAACCGCTTATTGCCACCCACATGATCTTGATGATGGTGCGTGTTCAAAATCGCTACTAACTTGGCTTGGAGTTCTGTTAGTACTTTAAGTACGGGTTCTGCTTCTGCTGGATCGACAACGGCGGCGATATTTTGTGTTTGGTCGTGCAGTAAAAAGATGTAGTTGTCTGAGAGTGCTTCAAGACGAATAATCTGCATTACCTCTGCTTCCCTCATGAGTAGATGTTTTCAGCAAGTAACAGCGTTACTTAACATAAGCTATATCAAGTGTTTATACTTCGTTGTAGTATTACTTTATTACACTGTCTAAATATGATAATATACGATGCAGTTTTTACGGTATATATACTGAAAACAAGTATAGTTTACTTGAATTTATCAGTGGAATTTCTCTGGAAAAAACTCGAAATATGAAGTTAAGTTTATTTTATTCTTTTTTGCTCTTAATACTTTAAAAATACATGAGTAATAACTGCTAATTTGAATTTTATTCAATATCTATTTAATTTATGACTAAAGAAACTAGAGGATTTATTACGATTTTAACTGGTCTTTATTCTTTTCAGGATTGTATTCATTTTTTAGCGGCGATTAGAAAATTTCATCAAGAGCCAATAATTATTTTAATTGACAGTGTTCCTCAAATTTTTTATCCCTTGCTCAAGGCTTTTAAAAATGTAATTTTAAAACCAGCACCTGCTAATGCAAATACTGTTTTAGCATCACGTCAGGCAAAGCTGGCTTTATATGCGGCTTCCGAATTTGAGCGAACGATTTATTTAGATTCAGATATTTGTTTACTTACTGATATTAATGATGTTTTTGAATCTTTGGATGATGACGATTTTTTATTGACGGAAGATGTCCAACCTCATATTATCAAAGCAACTAATTTATTACGGGGAAAACAAGAAGATCTTTTGCCTCATGTTTTACCGATTTTGCAATCTGTAGGGTTGCCCCTAAAAGAAGATAGTGTGCAGTACAATGGCGGTTTTATCGCTTTTCGGAAAACAGAGACAACTAAGACATTCTTTGACAAATTTGCATACTATTTTGAAATTGTCAAAAACAACCAAGATAAATTATTGTTAAAAGACCAAGGTGCTTTCGCGTCTGCGATCGCATCTGTAAAACCCAAAATGAAAATTTTACCACCTACTTATAATTATCTCAGTAAATGGCAGCAGGCTTATAACATCCAGGATCAAATTAAAGTGCTTCACTGCACGTATCCTTACAGGCCTCAGTATGCTAAAAACATTACCCGTTCTTTATATACAAGGATATTTGACAGATTTGCTAAAGTATTTTTACCTAATCAAGTCACAAATCCCTGGCGCATTAAATAAAAACAAGTGAAAAGATTTTCCAAGCTATCATTATTAGTTGCAGATTTATCAAGTGCTGCCATTCTGCGTGCATACTTGATAAGTGCAGCGCTAAAAAAGCTAGACGTAGAAGTTGAAATTATTGGATTTTTATTTGGTGAAAATTTATATCGCAAATTGCCCGCAGAGTTAGAAGTTAAATCTTTGCCTGGTAAGAATTTTCCAGAGTTTTTGGGAGAAATTAATCAAGTTTTACCGAAAATTGATGGAGATATAATTTATGCTATTAAACCACAAGCGGCCAGCTTTGGAGTTGCCCTACTTAAAAAACTGTATAGTAAAAAGCCGATAATTTTAGATATAGATGATTGGGAACTCAGTTGGTATGGTGGTGACGATTGGCATTATCGCCCCACACTCAAACAATTCGCAAGAGACTTACTAAAACCAGAGGGGGCATTTAGAAATCCTCATCATCCTTTATATATCAAATGGATGGAAAACTGGATAAATCGTGCTGATGCTGTGACGGTGCATACTAAGTTTTTACAGCAGCGTTTTGGTGGTGCATTAGTTCCCAACGGTAAAGATATTACTCTATTTAATCCAACTGAATATGATCCAGAATTTAGTAGAAGCCGCTACGGTTTATCTGAATATCGTATTTTAATGTTTCCTGGCGCACCAAGACCTTATAAAGGGTTAGAAGATATTTTCATAGCATTAGAAAAAATCAATCAATCAGATTTAAAACTGGTGATTGTGGGTGGCAACCCTTATGATGATTATGATGAACAACTGCAACAACGTTGGGGACATTGGATAATCAAACTACCGAAATATCCAGCCGATGTTATGCCTGATTTAGTCGCAGCGGCTCATATTATTGTTGTTCCACAACGAGATACTTTAGAAACTCGTGCCCAATTTCCCCTAAAGTTGACAGATGGAATGGCAATGGCTAAACCTGTATTATCAACACGTGTGGGAGATATCCCAGAAATTTTAGGTGATACTGGTTATTTAGTTGATCCTGCTTGTCCCGAACAACTTGCTGAACAAATCCAATTAATATTTCAGGATTTAGATGCAGCCAATCAGCGTGGTATCAAAGCCAGAGAAAGATGTGTAGAAAACTATAGTATTGAGGCTATGGCTGCTACACTGGAATCGGTAATTGCTCAGTTGTGAACATAATTATAAATACTCAATGTCTACCAGAAACTTACTACTAAGATTTGCTAAACCCTATCCAGGTTTGATTTTATTAACGATAATATTGGGATTTTCTGGTGCGTTATTTAATGGGGTGAGTACGGCTCTAATTGTGCCAGTAATTTTAAAAATTGTGGGGCAAGAAGTAGATTTCAGTACTGCACCTCAAATTCTTAAAACGATGATATCTCCATTTGAGAATATTTCCCCAAGCTACCGCATTGGTGTTATGGCAGGGGCAATTATTTTCACAATTTTATTAAAAAATCTAGCGACTTATGCCAGCTCGTTAGCATCGAGCGCCTTAACACGCAAACTCACAGCAGATATGCGAGAAACTGGTTTAAAATTATTATTAGAAATTGATATAGATTATTACGCTAAAACGAAAGTAGGGGATTTGATTAACCGTCTTGGCGGTGAAATAGGACGTGCTGCTGGGGCTGTAGGGAGTACGGTGAAGATAGTGATTTTAGTAATTACTATCTTAGTTTTTGTGGGTTTGTTGTTATCAATTTCTTGGCAATTAACCATTGCGGCGACAGTTCTGCTTTCATTGGTTACATTGATTAATCAATATGCTATTGCCCGCTCTAAAAAATTTGGCAAACAGCTCAGTGAAATGTCTAAAGCATATTCAATTACTGTACTGGAAATACTCAACGGGATTCGGTTAGTAAAATCGACGGGGAATGAGCAAAAAGAATATCAACGAATACAAAAGTTAATCCGCGATCGCGAGAAAGCAGATTTTGAATCTCAAGTCAATTCCGAAGCGATCGCACCCTTGAGTGAAGTCATGGGTATCACAGCTTTACTATTAATTGTATTTTTAAGTAAAACATTTTTTGCCGATCAAATCGCTTCTCTTTCTGCCGTTTTGTTGACATATTTATTAGTGCTATTGCGATTATTGCCGTTAATTTCTCAACTTAATACTCTTCGTAGTCACTTTGCCAGTACTGCTACTAGTGTGGATGTCACTAGTGAGTTTTTAAGCTTGGATAATAAGCCCTTGATGGGCAACGGTAAACTTACTTATACAAAATTAGAACAAGGAGTGCATTTTAACTCTCTTTCCTTTGCCTACCCTAACCATGAAAAGACAGTACTAAAAGATGTGAATTTATCTTTACCGCGTGGCACAACCTTGGCATTAGTTGGTGGTTCTGGCGCAGGCAAATCGACATTAGCAGACTTATTACCTAGATTTTATGATCCTATCTCAGGGTCTATTACCATTGACGGCCAAGATTTACGAGAGTTTGATGTCATATCCGTGCGAAAGCGCATGGGAATTGTTAGTCAAGACACCTTTTTGTTCAACGACTCAGTACGGTATAACATCGCCTACGGGTGGACGGAAGCTACTGAGGATGAAATTATTACAGCAGCCAGACGGGCAAATGCCTACGAATTTATTATTAAATTGCCGCAAGGATTTGATACATTGATAGGCGATCGCGGCGTCATGTTATCTGGTGGACAAAGACAAAGATTAGCGATCGCGCGTGCATTATTACAAAATCCAGATATTCTGATTTTAGATGAGGCTACCAGTGCTTTAGATACAGTTTCCGAGCGTTTAGTACAAGCTGCACTCGATGACCTCAGCCGCGATCGTACCACCTTAGTGATTGCTCACCGCCTTTCTACAGTCCAAAAAGCCGATCAAATTGCCGTATTAGATCAAGGACGTGTAGTGGAAGTAGGAACCCATCATGAACTCTTACAAAAAGGTGGTTACTACTCACGCTTATACTCAATGCAATTTAGAGATCATCCCGAAGCTGCTACCAAAAATCATCAAAGTTTACTCCGCATCTCCCACGAAATTCGCACACAGTTAAACTCAATGATTGGGTTTTTACGCTCATTGCTTGACGATTTAGCAGATAACACCCAACAAAGGCAAGAATTAATTGCTGAATCCTACAAATCAGCCGGGAAAATTCTCAATACTATAGACGTTTTTGACGAGATTGTTAACTTGCAAATCGAAGGACAATCCTTATCAATTGCTGAGCCAAATCATAGCAGTATAGCAACCCAACATCAAAACCTCACCGATATTTCTGATGATTTACGAATGCATATCAATCCTATATTCAGTTCTCTACGTTCTTTAATAGACAATTTTATCGAAAAACCCCAAGAACAAAATCAACTAATTGCAGAATCCTATAAATCTGCCATGTATCTGCTCAATCAACTAGAAAAATTTGAGGATAATATTAACACTTAAAACTATGAAAAATTCTACTTATAAAAAACATTATATTTATTTTATCGGGGAAGAATTGCCCCAACCAGAAGCGCATTTAGTGCAATCTACAAATACTGCTAATGCCGCCGCCAATTTGGGTTACTCGACAGTTTTAGTCTATCCTGACAAAAAAGCCAAACCCACAAACCTAGTCAATCTAGCCCGTCCTTTTCAGCCAAGAAAAACACCAATAGAACTTGTTAAATATTACAACCTCCATAACAAGTTGCAAGTTGCCCCCTTACCGATGCCTTGGCCAATTGATCATTTCCCCAGTAAATTTACAGATTCTAACACCATCGCCTGCAAATATTATTTACCCTTTCACATCCTTCCAACTACCAAACTTGTCCACAGTCGCAACTGGAATTTCGTCAAAGCTGCCATTAAAAATGGTATTCCTGCAATTTACGAACATCACCATCACGAAGACAAACCATTTGATCCAGAAATAGTTAACAACCCCCTATTACAAATCGCTGTCACCGTTGTAGAAACAATCCGTGAAAGCATGATTAAAAACGGGATGCCACCAGAAAAAGTGATTAAACTACACAACGGTTTTAATCGCCTATTTATGGAAAGACAACCAGAAAAAGCCGCAGAATGGCGTCAAAAACTCTTGCGAGACGAAAGTCAAAAACTAGTAGTTTATGCAGGAGCAATACAGCAATTTAAAGGTATCGATATATTAATTGACGTAGCACAAGAAATGCCAAACGTGCAATTTGTCTGTGCAGGTGGAAAGCCAGCAGAAATCGAATCCTATCAGCAACTAGTCCAACAAAAGCAAGTTCACAACATTAAATTTCTAGGCTATATCTTACATCACGAATTAGCATCATTACTACAAGCAGCAGACATCTTAGCTCATCCCCATTGTTCTGGAAAAGCCGCAACTTTCACATCTCCCTTAAAACTATTTGACTACTTCGCCTCTGGAACCCCCATTGTCGCCACAGAAATTCCATCATTAACTGAATTTCAAAATACCCAAGCCATAGCTGCTTGGTGTGAACCAGATAACTCCAGCAAATTTGCCGAAAGTTTGAGGCGAGTCCTAGAAACTCATCCCCGAAAAATAGCAGGATATTCAGACAGCATCGAATTTGTCAAGCAATTCTCCTGGGAAAATCGAGCCGCCAAAATCCTGAGTTACATTGACAAATCTTTACTTCCGCCAATTATTAGATAAAGACGGGGGACGCGGGGACGCGGAGAGAATAGAAATTAAATTGGGATTTTTAAAGTGATGAGGAAATTTAGAAATGGCAAATATTCGTTCATTTAAGGAGTTAAGGGTATGGCAAAATTCAATAAATGTAGCCATGAGAATTTTTGAGTTAACCAAATATTTTCCAATAGAAGAACGCTACTCACTTACAGATCAAATAAGACGATCATCTCGTTCTGTAGCAGCTAATATTTCTGAGTCTTGGCGAAAAAGAAGGTATCCAGCAGCGTTTATCAGTAAGCTGAGTGATGCTGAAAGTGAAGCAGCTGAAACTCAAACCTGGATTGAAATTGCTACCAGATGTGGTTATTTAACCAGAGAGCAAACTTTGGATTTAGACAGGCAATGTGAAGAGTTACTTAGTCAAATAGTAGCTATAATTTCACACCCTGAACAATGGACAATCAATACCCATTCTTCCAAAACTTCATAATCTCATATTTTCTTCCTCTCCGCGTCCCTGCGTCCCCGCGTCTCAATTTGTTACTATACAAATTTTTAACATGAACATTACCGTAGGAATGATCAGCAGCTATCGAGGTTTAGAAACTAGAGTCGATTGGCTTTGGCAACAAACCCCACATCAATTTGGAACATGGAACAATATACAAATCCAAACACTAGCAGCAAAACCAGATTTTCTGCTAATGTATCAATTTGATTTTCCCCAACCAACACCACAACAATCTTGGTTTGAGCGCTTACGCAAACCCCAGAAACAATCAGTCACTAACATTGATTCTCTACTGCGTGGCGTCAACAAAGAACGGATTATTTACTTACTCAGAGAACCACCTTTAGAAGAAGTTTTAGAAATTACCAAATATAACTATCAAGAAGCCCATAAATATTGTGGTTACATTTCTGGGCCTGATGATTTTGCCCCCACTCCCGACTATATGCCTGCTATTTGGTATCACTCCAATTCATTTCAAGATTTAAATGAAATGCCACCTCCTCAAAAAGTTGCACCCTGTAGTTGGATTACTTCAGGAATTAACCGCACAGCCAACCATCGCCAGCGTTTAGACTTTTTGCGATCGCTACAATCTAGTAATATTAAATTTGATTTATATGGGCGCAATTTGCCAGACTGGGCGAGAAAATCAGGAGAATTGGGTAATAAGTGGTATGGCATGGCACCATACTATTACAATTTGGCAATTGAAAACTATGCTGATAATAATTGGTATGTGAGTGAAAAACTTTGGGATAGTTTACTTGCTTGGTGTTTGCCAATTTACTATGGTGGCCCTGCTGCTGATAAATTACTGCCACCAGGTAGTTTTTTAAGATTACCCAGTTTAGATGAAAAAGGTATTGCTTACATCCAAGAAGTTACAGCAACACCTGATTTTTGGTATGCAGCTAAAGATGCGATCGCCGAAGCACGTCAAATCATCTTACACAAGTTAAATCTGCTTAATTGGTTGTCAGACTTTGTTATTCAACACTGATAAATTATGAATGGTATTTGTACTCTTGCCAATGATTATGTTTTCGATCAACTGGTGGCTTTGCTCAATAGTATCGATGTGATATTAGGTAAAGAAACTCCAGTTTGTATCTATCCTTTTGACGATCAAACACAGCGAATTGCTGAGGAAATAGCTCAGCGTCCTCATGTATTTATTTACGAAAATCAAGAATCAATCAACCGCTGGGATCAATTTATGCTCTCAGCAGCACCAGAACGATTGAATCGTAGTAAATTCCGTCTTTATGGCGCTCACCGTCGTTTTTGTGCCTTTGATGGCCCTTTTGATAAGTTTATTTATTTAGATGCAGACACTTTAGTGATGAATTCACTGGCGTCTGTGTTTGCAAAGCTAGATAATCATGATTTTGTTGTCTACGATTTTCAATTTAAAGATGTTAGTAAAATCTACAATGTTAATTCTCCAAAATTACTAAAAGTTTTTGAGCAACAGCGGATTGATTCAGAAATATTTTGTTCTGGCTTTTATGGCTCCAAACGAGGAATATTTAACACCGAACAAAGGGATTGGTTGATATCCAATTTGCAAAGCGGTGAAGCAGAAATTTTATATGAAGGGGCTGGCGAACAACCACTGATCAATTACATGGTGATGAGGTCTAATCTTTCTATTTATAACTTCGCTCGCCAACTACCAGATGAACAAAAAACAGGATGTTCTGCCACATCAAAACATTTTGAAGAACGAGAACATATTTTATATGACAAAGGTAATCGATTAACTTACCTGCATTATATTGGTGTTCCCCCTAATATCAATCAAGCAGTGTGTGCTGGCGAAAATATTGAGTTTCCCTATCGAGATTTATTTCTCTACTATCGTTATTTACACGAGCCAGAAAAGCGTCCAGTTTTTACCAGCCCTCCCAAGAATTATTATGAGACTCCCACACCAAGTTTACTGACAAGAGCTTTGCAAAAATTGAAATTAATTAAACAAGGATAATTTATGAGTAGGGGAATTTATATAGTTGCCAATGACCGGGTAATTGATAATGCGATCGCTTTACTCAATAGCATTCGTTACTATGACCAAGAAGTGACCATTTATCTCATACCTTTTAATGACAAATATCACAAGGTTGCAGAACAACTTGCTACCTTACATAACGTGCAAATCTTCCCAGATTTAGAACTGCTTGAACAATTTACCAAACGCATAGGAGAAATTTTCGATCAAGCTTTCCTGGCTTTACCAAACAAAATGCGAAAATTAGTAGCATGGTTTGGCCCCTTAGATGAGTTTATTTATATTGATACTGATATTGTCGTTTTTGAAAAAATTGCTGACAATTTAGACAAACTTGCAGAAGTTGATTTCTTTTGTTGCGATTATCATCACGCTGGTGACAAGCTGCGAAACATCTTTTCTCCATTGGTAAAAGAGCAGCAAATTTTTACAGATGCTCAACTAGAAGATGTCTTTAATAGTGGTTTTTGGGCTTCTAAAAAAGGTGCTATTACTGAGCAACAAATGGATGCAGCGTTACGTGAATGTGCGATGCATCGCGAATATTTTGATTTTTCCGAAGGAGTTACAGATCAACCTGTTCTAAATTATCTCGTTCTCAAGCTAATTGCTAAACGTGGCAATCTCGTCAAAATTCCTGGAGGCGGGCCTGGCAGTTGGGCCGGTTCACGCAATTTTCAACAGCAAGATTATGCATTATATGACCGAGGACAGCGATTAAAATATCTTCATTGGGCTGGTACAAGGATGAAAATTGGTAGTCCTTATTGGCAATTATGGGAACATTATCGCTATCTTCATGAAGGTAAATTTGCTTTTATTTCTAAACTGACTCGCCGTTTTTTACCCTTTGTTGCTGCTCGCACTTAATATGAGGAGTATCTTATGATTGATGGTATTTACACCCTAGCCAATGATGTAGTTTATGACCAATTAGTTGCTTTACTTAATAGTATAGAAGCTAATGCAGGTAGAACAATTCCTGTTTGTGTAATTCCATATAATGAGCGATTAGATAAGGTAAAAGCAGAGATAGCAACTAGAGATAATGTTACCTTATTTGAAGATTATGCTTCAATATCTCGCTGGGAAGAATTTGGTACTCGCATCTGGCAAGCTCATCCTAGAGCATTAAAGCTTTGGCAAGAATATGGCTTACCAACAAATTATCGTATAGAAAGACATCGAAAACTTTGTTGTCTAGATGGGCCGTTTGATAAGTTTATCTTCTTTGATGGAGATACCCTACTGATGCAACCACTAGATGATGTTTATCAAAAATTAGATCAATATGATTGGATCACGAATGATTTTCAATATAAGTCAGATTTGAAGTATATTTTTGACTGGAAAGAAGATCAACTCCAAGACATTTTTCCCTATGAAAATATTAGCGATCGCATTTTTTGTTCTGGTTGGTTTGCTTCTAAAAAGCATATTTTTAGCGATACTACTTTAGCAACCCTTTTAGAAAATTTAGCAGCAGGCGAAGCTGATGCACTTGCATGGGCAGATTCTGACCAAACAGTTCTGAATTATTTGGTTTTAAAAAGTGGAATTTCTTACTATAACTACGCTAATTATGATGGGGCTACGGGTTGCCATTGGGCTTCCAAATTTAATGCTGTAGATAATATTCTTTATGACCAAGGAAGAAAGCTAACATATCTACATTATATGAGTGTCTCTTCTTCAGATTTTACGCGGCTTTGTGGGGGTGAAGATGTTGAGATTCCTTACCGTGATGTTTTCTTACATTATCGTTACTTAAAATCACCAGAAGAACGCCCTCAAACCTTTACAAAACCAAGCCAGCTAACACTTATACAAAAGTCTACCAACAAGTTTATTCAGCAAAGAATCAGTAATATCAAGTTGAAGTATCATAATTTCAAAAATAGAATCACCAATTAAATTTGCTCAGGAATTACAGTAAGGCAAATACATCAATAGACTTTATGATAATTTGACTGTCTAGAATAATGATGTATTATATGTTTTTACCGATTCTTTTGGTTGATTACAAGCATTGTCCACTTGTGGGTGCGACGGTTGATTATTATGCTTTCTTTACTGTTTCAAAACTTAAAACTAACAATTCCCACGGCCATAGCATTTACAATTATCGGCTATGGTGTGAGTCTGCCAATGAGTTTCCTTTTTAACCCAGAGGCGGCAAGGTGGCAGTTTGGTATTAGTCAAAACATGTTCATTGAAACAGAACAACTCCGCAATTTAAGAAAATTTCAAGCTACGGTAACTCTTGGTGGTACAGTTTTGGGAATCTTAATAGCCCAGACAACTTTCAGCATACACGCTTTTGCAGTTAGAGAGCGTCAGACTAAAGACTAATAAGCTAAAAAACATCTAAATTACATAATCAAATTAAATAAAACTCTTGTGGAGTGGGCATCTTGCCCGCCCTAATTATGCAAGTTATATGTGGAACAGCTTATCATCTTCGCTTGAAGACTTATCGCAATATTTGTATTTTTAAGGCAGGCTTTTCGGCCTGCCCCACAAAGTCTAATTATGTGGTGGTGTCTGTTCCGGTGGCGTTTCTGCTGGGGGAGCAAGTACCGCATCTGGGGCAATTTCCTCTACGGGAATTGGTTCTTTGTTCTCAGTTGCCACATCTACTTGCGCTGCTTCCACCAATTCGGGAGATGGAGAATTTGGTGGAATTACCTCCGGTATAATTTCAGTTTTTGTTTCTGTATCAGTGGGTATTGGAGTAGTTTTGTCAAGAATCTCTACAACGGATTGCTCTTTTGTTGTAGAACTAACAGTCTCAGGTTGTGCTGCCTTTGATGTCTTTTCAGTTGCGGGTTGTTTTACTTGTTTTTTCACACCGCTAAATGTGCTGCCTATATCCCGTTGCAACTGAGCAAGCCGTTCTTGCAGAGATAACTTATTTGCTTGTGTTTGAATTGTGGTTTTTACTGTCTCAGGGCTGGGTACTTGGGTTTGTTGCAAGAGTGGTGTCAATTGGCGACGTAGTGAAAGAGTTTGCCAACCAAACCACATCAAAAGAGCAACACTAGCTACATGACCTAACAGTAGTCCTCCAGTAATGCGCGGTGCAAACACCCATAGAACCAAGGCGTAGAAAAGTCCTACACCACTCCAGATAAAATCATTCTTACGATGGATTTCCGGAAAAAAGAAAGCTGCTAAGTAAATTGCTAAGCTACCAAGACCGATCGCTAAAGCTAGGACATACGCCAGCATTGTTGCTTACTCCTTTGACTAGGGACTAGGGGCTGGGGGCTAGGGGCTAGGGGTTGGGGATTTGGTACTGAGTATGAAATTTTAGGAAAAACTAATTTAGAAAATTAAATTTTTTCCCAGTCCCCAGTCCCTAATCCCCAGTCCCTAATCCCTCATTTTGCCAGTGAATTGTTGACTAAGATACAAATTAGAACCAATTATCTATGTTAGTTGTGGATTTTTGTCGTTTAGATTAACTCTTAATGTCTTCTTTAGAAGAGAAGCGAAAATCTCGGACTACCCTTAAAGATAAAAGGATCTGCAAGAGTTAGCCAAACAAATTTATGACACTACAAAGCTTTGGTGTGATTGGATTAGCCGTTATGGGTGAAAATATCGCTCTAAATGTTGAGCGTAATGGCTTCCCAATTGCAGTGTACAACCGCTCCCGAGAAAAAACGGATGCGTTTATGGCGCAACGCGCGCCAGGACGGAACGTCAAAGCCGCCTTTACCTTAGAGGAATTTGTTGCATCTTTGGAACGTCCCCGCAAAATTCTAGTAATGGTGCAAGCTGGTAAACCAGTAGATGCAGTGATTGCTCAACTTAAACCCTTGCTAGATGAAGGCGATATCATTATCGATGGTGGCAACTCTTGGTTTGAAGATACGGAACGACGCACCAAGGAATTAGAACCTGCCGGATTTCGGTTTATCGGTATGGGTGTCAGCGGCGGTGAAGAAGGTGCGCTGAATGGCCCGTCACTCATGCCCGGAGGTACAAAAAGTTCCTACGAATATCTCTCGCCAATTTTTAACAAAATTGCTGCCCAAGTCGATGATGGCCCTTGTGTAACCTATATTGGCCCTGGTGGTTCTGGTCACTATGTCAAAATGGTACACAACGGTATTGAGTATGGTGATATGCAGCTAATTGCAGAAGCCTACGATTTACTGAAAAATGCTGCGGGACTAGATCATAAACAGTTACATGAAGTATTCACGGAATGGAATACTACCGATGAACTCAATTCATTTTTGATTGAGATTACATCTAATATCTTCCCATACATTGACCCAGAAACGAATCTACCCTTAGTAGATTTGATTGTTGATGCCGCAGGACAAAAGGGAACTGGACGTTGGACTGTACAAACTGCACTGGAATTAGGAGTTTCGATTCCGACGATTACAGCGGCGGTAAATGCCCGGATTATTTCTTCGATTAAAGAGGAACGGGTAGCAGCATCTAAGGTGCTTACAGGCCCCAGTGGCAAATATGATGGACAAATTAAAGAATTTGTCAATATGGTGCGCGATGCTCTCTACTGCTCAAAAATCTGTTCTTACGCTCAAGGGATGGCACTGCTATCTACAGCTTCCAAAACATATAACTGGGATTTGAATTTGAGCGAAATGGCGCGGATTTGGAAGGGTGGCTGTATTATTCGTGCTGGCTTCTTGAATAAAATCAAGAAGGCTTTTAATGAAAATCCAGCATTGCCAAACTTGTTATTAGCTCCTGAGTTTAAGCAGACTATTCTTGATAGACAGGCTGCTTGGCGCGAGGTAATTATGACAGCAGCGAAATTGGGAATTCCAGTACCTGCATTTAGCGCATCTTTAGATTATTTTGACAGTTATCGCCGCGATCGCTTGCCCCAAAACCTCACTCAAGCTCAACGCGACTACTTTGGCGCACACACCTACCTACGTCTTGATAAGCCCGGTGCTGGCGCATTCCATACCGAATGGGTTCCCATTGCTGAAGCTGATAAGAAATAATCTTTCACTGCTCTAAATGGGCGTATTGTGCAAGGTGAAAGGAACTGGGGACTGGGGATTTGGTTGAAAGCGGAAAAATTATGGAATTCCGCTTTACCCAAGCACAAATTTTGTCACAATTTCCCAGTACTCAATACTGAAGCAAATTTCAGAATATCAATTATGTCATGACTCTGAGTTTCAGAGTCATTTTTTTGACCATATTCATAAGCTGTTCCACATATAACTTGCATAACCCTGTTTTGTCAGTTTGGGAGAAGCCTATCGCTGAAAGCCTTTTGGAGCTTTAGTTTTAAGCTTTTGGTTATAAATTTTAGTTACTGTTAGAAAATAAAGGCTCAAAGCTAGATTGGATGAAAGTTTCAGAATCTTGCTTTGATTATTACTTTCCGAGAGTGACATAAAAGGGATAATTAGGGCGGGCTTTCCGGCCATTGGCGTCAAGTTAACGTAGAACCGATGTCCCGCAAAGAACTGAAGTTCCTTGCTGATAGCAAAAGTCATCTCAAGATGACTGAATATCCCCCAAGATTTTGAGTCTACTTCAGTAGACTTGAGCTATTAGCCAAGAAATAAATTTCTTGGCGGGTGAGGAAGCCAACACCGAAGCTATTTCTAGCTTAAGTTGACACCAATGGCTTTTCGGCCCACCCCACAAGAGTTTTATTTAATTTAATTATGTAATTTAGATGTTTTTTAGCTTACCAATTCAAAATTCAAATCGTTAAGACGCAAAGATGTAATTTAAATGACTACTAGCTTATTCCCTGTTCCCTATCATTGAGATTTTTGAATCCAATCCAAAACTTCTGGGGTAATCAGTACGCCGCTTTGGGCTTCAACGCCAGAACCGCCGTCACTATGAACTGCTACCAATTTGCGAAACGTCTTGTCATTACTTGTGAATGTAACCCAAACTGGGCTACCTGAATGCCCATCTTCAGCTTGAGTCTGATAACCCAGTCTCATCCATCCACCTTTGACTGCTTTTGCATATTTGGGAAGATTTGCATTATCAACAGCCCCCCGACTTTCCCATTGATTAATCCCGTGTTTGGGTATTCTTGGTGTTGGGTACCCTGCAAGGCAGATGCTCTTTTTCTCAAGCAGTGTGCGATTAGTTGTAGAACTTAATATAGTGCGATCGCCCCAGCGTGAGCTACCCCAGTAGCCAAATTGCCCTTTTTCCCAGGGCAAACTGCCAAGACTAGTATTCAGTTTGATCAAGGCAATATCAAATAGTGAAGAATTAGAATCAGTTGGTGAAGAGGCAGAATTAATATATTGAGGGTGGATCTTGTAGCTAGATGCTCGGAAGGAACCCAAGGGTCTGTGACTTGTCAATAGCGCATTGATCAAATCGCTTTCATTATCGTCGTACACCTTTGCTAATCCACTTTTACTTTGGTGCATAGGGGTAACAAAAACCATTTCTGCCTTCAGTTGCTGACCGTCAAGCCACTTCTGTGACAACACATGTGCAGCAGTCAAGATATGTCGAAAACCAATCAATACACCAGTCGCTGGCCCATAAGTTACTGCTACATCCTTGTTCGATGGATGCGGAATCGTAGCAATAATAGAGCAGATAAATCGATGGGGCGAAACTTTTGGTTTAGTTACTTTCTCAAAAGTTTGCTTTTTTTGAGGCTCAGTCGTAGAGGTTTCATGTTGCAGCAGTTCCAGTTCAGCAGTAGAGATATTACTAGTTGGCTGCAACAAGGCAAGCAAAGTATTTTTGGGCAGGTCAATTGCTCTACCTAGTATGGGATGAGTGTATCTCTCCTTGATTGGAATCCAGATCCTAGCAAAACACTTTTTCTCACCTTTACTGGCAAGGCGCTGTTCCTTACCACAGCTAAAAGTTGGGTTAAAGCTAATAATCCCTTTGGGAAAGTACTTCTGCTCAAAACTGTTAGCAGGCTTTCTCCAAAACTTACGGTTTAGAGGGTGATTATTAATTTGTTGTGCCCACTCCAGTCGTTCGGCATTGGTTTTTATCTGATAAGCTGTTTGAGCAGTTGTGAGTAGACCTCCTTTGCCATGCTGGATTTCATAAAAGTAGCCTGGAGTTGGTTGATTTGTAACAGGTAACTCCGAATCGGATGAGGTGTTTAAATAAACACCTTCACTTTCCTCAAAATCCACTCCTTCTAAATCTATCTCAGATTCATGCCAAACTGCTTCTTGGTTTTCGGTTAATTCTAGATACGGCTGAGTGTCTACATCAAAATTATCGAGAAAATGGTTTTTGGGTTTTGAAGAATGTATCACTTCCCCAAATTCCTCATTGAAAACATCTTCTGCTTCTGTTTCATCAAGCAAATACTCCGAAAATTCCTGATTATTTTGATCATCAATATTTGATGGCTCTAATAATTCTTTAGCTAATATCTGTTCTTTCCAAAATATCCAAAATACATCTGCTCTAGCACCAAAGTTTTCAAGCTTAGCACAAACACGATTTGTTTTTACTTGATCCAAACTTGGCAAAGCTGGATTAAGTTCTGGATCCATAAAGCAAATATGGAAACGATCTACTCCATAAACAACTACAAAGTGAAAATAACTAGCTGTTGGTCGTTTAAAAATAACAATTAAATGGCTATGTCTGAGCATAGACACCCAATTTATTCCAGAAAGATTATAACCCTGTTCAAATTTTCTACACTTCAAACCAAAAACACGCTGAATCTCGTCCATCCCCTTTGGGAGTTTCAAACTGTCATCAGTGTTAACTAAGCCAAGTGGTTTCAAAAAGTTAATTACGTCTTGACCTGTTGGGAATTTTCGTACACCTTTAGTAACCATTGACCAAGAGGAAAATGCTTCTGCCCAACAGATATAACGATTTGCCTGATAACGAGATGGAGGGCGCATTCTCCAAGCACTTTCAGAGATTTCTGCTTCTTTTAATTCGTTAATAAATTCAGGTTCTATAGCCTCGAATGTGTTTATGGTTGACTTTACTAAAATATCTTTTTCATCAGAAATTCTATCTACATCCAAATCATTTGGACGTTCCCCCATTATCTCTGGTTCTAGTTGCTCTTGCTCTCCAGTCCAAGATTCTGCAAAGACTTCTTCTGCATATTCTGCTTGATCTAATTCCTCAGAAAACTCCTCATATTCTTCATCTTTTGGTTCGGTGATTGTCCCTTGTCCTGGTTCAAATGCTTGCAGGAAAGGGCTTTCTAGTTCAAACTTGGCACGTCGAGATTCCCACGCTTGTGCAGATTTTGTTGCTGCTTCATCGGTGAAAACCGTTTCATTTAAGAAGGGTGAATCAAACTCGTAAGCATCAGAATCAGGTGAAGAAATCATAGGAATCCCCTTATTTTTGAGGTCAATATTTTTTGCTTTTAAGTGTTCCACTGACGGCGCACTACCCGTTATGAATGAAACTCTTTTTCTTCCCCCACTCCCTACTCCCTATTTTGAATTGAGACAGAGCGTGCTTTCTCTTTCATGTTGCGACCTGTAGCTTGCGACCAGTAGGTAATAATTGTTCTCATTACCCTTTCTACTGGAGAACCAACGGTGTAGAAACCCGGAATTGCTAACTCATTGAGATAGATATCCGTTTCCAGTTGTGTCAAAATCCATGACATGCGATCGCTTAACAAAAAGAAATAGAAAGACCTGCCATGAGGTGGCATACTAACCCGCTCCCCAATTTTCTTTAATCGCTCCTCTTCACTCGCACCCTCAGCCCTCAAAGAATTCACAATCGGTGTATCAAACTCAACAGCTAGATGGAACCATGACATCATTGAGACATACCAGAATTCCTCACGAGATAAGTTCCCATTAGTGCGGCGTGTTCTCAGCATGTCATGTAATCTTTTTGCCAAATCAAGAATTGCAGCGTCGTCTTGGGGATTAGTGCCGCTAGTGTTATTTTGATTAGAAATTGCTACCCAAACTTCCCTGAGAAACTCTTCCCACGTACTGACAAAATCACGGTTAGCGGTATCAGGTTTGACATAAGGATAGGGTTGACCATTTTCCATGCCATGATTTAAGTCCATGCCAAACATCCGGTAGTAAGCATTACGACGCGACGCCCCGGAATCTGGACGCACATAGCTACCCACTGAGTAGATACTAAAGGGGGCTGCATCTCTGAAGAATAGTTCTTCTGTATTTCTCAACCAGTGTTGAGAACTAGCTAGAGGCACACCCAATTTTTCACCATGATGATATTCGTAAATGACTTTGCGAAATATGTCATAAATACGAGTATTTTCAATCAGATAAGCGTAGATTAAGTGATCCCACATCACTCCATTGCGGGGTGGGACACTAGCGGGAATACCAAATCGTTGTTGATTTCCCGTGAAGAAGTTAGGCAAACCCGTCTGAGGGGGTGCAGAGCTAAATAGAGTATTGAGTAAATACTCTGGCAGTCCAGGAATATCGCTCCGCCGTCTGGGATGGCCGAGTGATTCATTAGCCTCCCAAACTCTAAAGTCCCATGCTATTTCCAGCAGGGCTGAAAGTTCGCTAGGATGCAGGCGAAATAGGATTTCGGCTTTATTTCTAAAAGTAAGACCATCGGATGGTGTAGTAAAGCGTCTGAACATAAGTTTGGGGATTGGGGACTGGGAAATAAGGGTGTAATTGTATTGGGTAAATCCAAAATCCAAAATCTAAAATCGATTAGCTATGGATTGCTAGCCGCAGCTTTAGAATCGACGCGCGGTAAAATCCATCCTGGTAGAGGATCTGGTTTAGCTTGCCTATCTGTTAGTGCTTGCTTAATTTCCAAAAACTCTAATTGAGCTTGAGTTGCTTCTGATGATGTGGCTACCTCAACTGCTGGTTGTGATTGGGCATTATCTTGTCGAGTTTCTCCGTTTGTCATTGGTGCTGTCTCCTGGAATTTATTGGGTAATTGAATATGCTTAAAAATATTTTTCAATTGAGCAAATAAACTTTTGATCATGAATTGTTTAA
This sequence comes from Desmonostoc vinosum, assembly GCF_059505385.1. NCBI lineage: Bacteria > Bacillati > Cyanobacteriota > Cyanophyceae > Nostocales > Nostocaceae > Desmonostoc > Desmonostoc vinosum. Next base: position 28,581 of record NZ_JCACKM010000042.1, on the reverse strand, counting down.
GCGATCGCCTCCCCTGATTTTTATACCGCCTGCAAGGACAATCCCAGCCTCACCATCCAATCCCGTTGCTGCTGCAAAATCTCTAAAGATTGTTCAGGTAAGGTTGCTGCTTTATAGCCAGAGAGGGCGAGCAATCTTAATGCCTCTGTTTGCACCCAATGATGAGAGGTGTAGAGAGCTGAGCCAATCTGATATTCCAATTTCAGCAATGTCGATGGCTGTACCCTGCGAGGATCGATTAAATTCACCAGTGCTTGTCCACCAAGCGATCGCATGGGTGTAGATAACGCCAGTTCACTAATTTTTGGCAGCAATGGTAAAGATGTTTGCAACACAGCGCGAACGGTAGGGTGAGCTTGTTCGAGAAGATGACTATGACTCCACGAATAGGCGAGTTGATCCCAGGGGCCTGTGCCAAAAAACTGACGACACATCTCCACACCCAGCAATACACGGACATAACTTACAGGATGAGGATCGCCGGGAATGAAATTGAAAACAAATGCATCGCCCCCAGCTAGAACATCGTGCAACCCCGCAACAGCCGCGTATCCGGTGTAGACGAAGGCGATCGTATCTGCGGCAATTTCTGATGACCAACTGGCCCAAATTTGGGCCAGTTCTTTTGAATCGCTTGAGAGTTCCCGCTCTAGTATTGCTGCTAGTTCTTGATTCCAACCCAGAATATGAGCAATTTGATGTCCTGCCTCATGAATTAGAGCCGTTGGGCGATAGAGGTTATGCCGCACAATTTTAATGGCTGCAACGGCACTCTCTGTCTTTCCATCCCAAAGGCGTAAACCAGCTTTGAGGATTGATGCACCTAAACCTTGGTCGAGGTAAGTTAGAACAGGGGGCGTAGATTTACCTAATGGTTGTAGTAAAGGTGTCATACTCTTGAGGCAGAGCGCGTCACAGGCACGTAAGAGAGCAGAAATCGTGGGGTTTGTTCGGGTATTAATGGCATCAGCATAGAAGTCGAGCAAAATTTCGGTTCTAAGATAACGTTTGCGAAATTGAACGAGTTGATATTGAACTCGCCTAAAATCGCTGATTGTTTCTGCGGCATTCCACTGAGCCTGAAGGAACTTTGCTTGCTGATGCAGTTGATTAACGGCTGTGAGTAAATTTTGACGTAACACAATACCTAAATAGCGTTCAAGCCCTTCCCAAGCACTCAAAGAAGCTAAATCATCCAGGCTGCCGAGGCGTTGGGCTGCCATTACCCAATGAGCAACTTGACGGGCAATTTGCATTCGTAGAGTGTTTAGGGATTCTGAACTCATTTTTAGCTCCCTCAATCGGGTAATAAAAAAGGCAGGGGCAGCACTTCGACTTCGCTCAGTGACTGGGGCAGGGGGAAAGAGGCATTAGTCAAAACTTTAAACAAGACACAAGTTGTGCTTTTTCCAATCCCACGATATGGTGCGTGGGTTTCTCCTGCCTTCTGAAAAGATTGCGATCGCTTTACTCACGATAAAATCCTGCGAAAACTTGAATATTGGCGTCAGGCATTCCATCAGCAAAGCTGAAGCTATATAAACTTACGGGTTCTCCCCGAAAAGCTCGTCCTAATGTAGATAATCCCGGAGGATGATTGAGTCTGGCAATGAGAGTTACTCCATCTGCAAAATCTTCTGTAGCAGCAATAAAATCTTGAGGGCGTTGCTTCAAGTGGTCACTCAAAAATGTTCCCAACCAGTCAATTACCTGCTGGGTTAAACGTTCCGTCACAAATTGTGGTAACAACCTGAGTGCAGGCCCCCGTGCCAACTCTGGTGTCACTGCACCGTGAATGATTTTGACATGCCCAGCAAACTCACCCGACAATGCCATTTTTAGCTTTGGTTGCAGTATCGAATGCAGCAATGCCACAACCATGCCTATTGGGGTTCCTTGTCGAAGTCGCATGGCAATAGATTGAGCATCTGCTTCACTTAAAAAGACAAAGATTCGCAATTGATCGGAGGGAAAATCAAATGTGACACTGACTTGACTGGCTCGCTGGGTAATTGACTCTCCTTCTGGGGTAGGCATGACTTTGGGATGTGCCCCTGGAATTTCCAGGTAGTAAAGCCTTTGTCCGACAGCAGTTGTGGGTTGATGGTCAAGATAACGGGAAGCAACTTCACGCCCTAAACCAGCATGTCCTAGTAGCATTCCGGCAGCTTCTGGTGTGAGCGGATGCAGTTGAGAACGGGCTTCAGCAGTCCCTAATCCGGGAACGTATTTCTCTCCTTGACAAATCTGACTGAGCATTGTCCCTGGAATAGCTTCATACATGTGTAATTTGGCGATGATGGTGCGTCCAGGCGATAATCCCAGGCGATCGCGCAAGAATATAGTTAGGGGAACCCCACAAAATGTTTTAACTGTTCGTGCAATTTCCGGTGTAATTTTAACTTCCGGAATCCGAGTATATTTCTTGTAGCGTCTGCGTCCCCGCAGAGGCAGCATTACCCAAGTACCGCGAATGCCATTAGACTCACGCAGTTCTGGACGTTTTTCGTAGCTGTTTTCAGATAATACGGGTGGCAGATTTGCTGCTGCTGCCTTTTCAAAGGCTTCTAAGACAAAGCCTTCTAACAGTTCTTGGTTATCTAGTACATAATCTGGTAGCGTCGCCACATTCCTAACCGTCTCTTCAACTGTAGCGGCGATCGCTGCACCACCGGCATTAGCTTCATCTTCTGGTGTGACTTCCAATCCAAACAATCGCAAACCCACATCGACAATGGCTTGCGACAGTAGGGGAGCATACTTCTGACCAACAAAATTCCGAATCAGCTTTGCTAATAATTTGGCTAAAAATTTTACAACCCTTTGACGGCCAATGATTCGCAAGGCAATTCGTAGGGCTGCCATAATTACAGGCACAAAGTTTTCGACTGCGGGGGTAGGATCTTCACCATCCTTGAGTTGAGTGATTTGATGAATGAACTCGGCACGGGCGCGATCTAGGTTATCGATCGCATCTTCTGTAATGGGTTGTTGTGCTTCAGCTGCATAACTGGCAACCGTGGCATCCATATCTGCTTCGCTTTCCGCAAACAGCAGATTTGCAACCTGTTCATCAAACTCACGCTGAATTGCAGAGATGTCCTCAGTTGTATCTTCTCCCGACTCAGGTGATTGCAGTTCCCCAACTTCTTTTTTAAATAGACGCTTGGCCAAAGCCTGAGCCAGTTGGCGATACTGAGAAGGTAATCGATTCAGCGCAAACTTTAAAACTTTCTTTAAAAGTGGGCTAACGAACTTCCTCAGCCTCTTCAATACCCCAAACAACTTTTTCTTAACCCATCCTGCTGCTTTGCGAATTCCTTTGCCAACAGCTTTAATTCCTTGCTTAACCTTCTTGAAGACCTTTTTAACCGCCCCCTTAACCTTATTCTTGATTTTTCCCAAGAATCTTTTTGCCTTTCTCAAGCCCCTTTTAATTTTGCTCCAGAGTCCACCCTCAAATGAAGGTTCGTAGCGCTCAATAATTCCGTCTACCTCTGCCTCGCTTAGAGTATCCAGGTCATGTTGTTCCAGTTCATTAATTAACCCTTCAGTGAAAGCTTCTGCTGCACTAATTAAAGGATTAAAATGTGCTTCTAGAAGATAGGCTGCTTGCTGTTTTTGAGCGATCGCATCACCATATTCGCTGGCAAATTGTTCTTGATAAAGCTCAGTTGCATCATCTGCAAGTTCGGCGATCGCTTCGTTAAACTCTTCATCGTAGAGTTCATTAAGGAATGTTACATACTCTTCCATCTCAGGGGCAACAATTCCCTGGCTCTCTAAGGGATTTTCCAGTTCATATATAGATGGAAATGGGCTATCAGACTCAGTGAAGCTTGAGTCCTGCATTGCCTGCTCTGAAATGCCAGGTTCCTCATCAACAAACTGGGATGATGAAGGAAAAGGTGACTCAATCACCGTGTTTGAGGTTTGGGACTCGGAGGTATTTCCAACAGATGATGTCATAATCTTCTCCTTGCAGCTATGAAGCCTGCTCCTAGATTAAAGAAACTAGGACGAAGATGAAAGTACCCTCAAAGGTACTGTTCAATTAATTTAAGATATGCGTATCTTACCACTCGCTTTGCTTGCAGATGATCTCTGCGTTAGCAATCTTTATACACTACCTCACTGCAACAGTACTGAGTAAAATTCAATATTTACGATATTGGTCATTTGTTGGATGTTGTATAAAGGAAGTCTATCTCTATACAAAACGAATTATGAAAATTATTCATACTTTGCTTAGCCACTCTCTCATGGGTTTAGTAGTTTTGAGTGCAGCGACCGTATTTACCCAACCCACTAAAGCAGAAACAATTACCGGAGAACTAGGTAATGTACGGGCGGAAATGTCTTATGAAAAACCAGAGGAATATAAATATAAAAACATCAGATTACAAATTGTGCGCGGCGGTCAAACTGTTTTTAATCAACTGCTGTCACAAGACAATGAATATGACAGACCAATTGGAGACTTAACTCAAGACGATAAGTTACCAGTTCTAGATTTGGATGGTAACAAAGAACCAGAAGTTATTGCAGACTTCTTTACAGGTGGAGCGCATTGTTGTACTTATTCGTTGATTTATCGCTACGATCGCAAGTCTCAAAAGTACATTCAAACTCGCCATGAATGGGGTAATGGTGGCTATATACTCAAAGATTTAAATCAAGATGGACTGCAAGAGTTTAATAGTCGAGACGATAGCTTTGCTTATGCTTTTAGTTCTTATGCTGCTTCTGGCTATCCCCTGCAAATCTGGCAATATCGTCAAGGAAAGATGATTGACGTGACTCGTCGCTATCCTAAGTTAATTGCTAGTCATGCCTCAGAATTATGGCAAACCTATATCCAAGCGCAGCAACAAGGCGATGATGGCAAAGGTTTTTTAGCCGCCTATTTAGCAGATAAGTATCTGTTAAATCAAGGACAAGACGGTTGGCAACGCCTACAGAAAGCTTACAAAAAAAGCGATCGCAACAAGTACTTTGCAGATTTACGCAAGTTTTTACGCGAAACCAGATACATTAAGTAATTTGAATTCCACCCAAAATTGGGATGTTTGTTGGCGCTGTTACAGCTTCATAATTTTAAAGCGTTTAATATCCTAAAATACATTCACAAAATAAAACTAGTTCGTCACAAACATAAGTTTCTCTATCCTATGAGAGACTTGTTATTCTCCTAATACAATCACATTTTCCAAATTTTTTTATGGACTATCAGCCTGTAAATCAAGAGTAATTAAAAAGTCGGAATTAGCAAACAGGTACATTTTTGCGTAAAGTCATCATGTTTTTCAACGAAAACTTGGGAGTTTATACAGTTAGTGCGAAACTTAAAGTTAGGGTATATATTATCCCCTAAATCTGTTCTGCGTCCGTCCGTTGTTATTAGTATGGTTGCATCTTTATTGATTGGCGGCATAAGTTTTTATACAGTAAAACACTGGCAAAATTTTGCAAATCAAGAAGCACAAACGCCAACAAATTTACCAGATTTAAAAACAGTAACAGCTTTAGGACGAATCGAACCACAAGGGAAGGTAATTAAACTCTCTGCTGCGGTGTCTGCTGAGGGCAGTCGAGTAGAGGAGTTGCTAATTAAAGAAGGAGATAGAATCAAAGCCGGACAGACGATCGCCATCCTAGACAGCCGCGAACGCTTGCAAGCAGCCTTAAAAGAAGCGCAAGAGGGGGTAAAAGTAGCACTGGCAAATCTGTCTCGCATCCAAGCAGGAGCTAAACCCGGTGAAATTACCGCCCAACAAGCTGCGATCGCCCGTTTACAAGCTGAAAGCCAAGGTGATATTAATACTCAAGCCGCGACCGTTGCTCGATTACAAGCCACCGTGCAGAATGCCGCAACAGAAGACAAACGCTATCAGGCGCTGTATGAACAAGGCGCAATTTCCGCCTCTGGGCGAGACAGCAAGCGCTTAAATTTAGAAACTGCCCAAAAAAGCTTACAAGAAGCGCAAGCCCAGTTAAATCGCACCCAGTTAGCCAGTCAGCAACAAATTAAAGAAGCCACCGCCACATTATCTCAAATCACCGAAGTGCGAGGAGTAGATATAGAAGCAGCCCAAGCCGAAGTTAGTCGCGCGATCGCCCTCATGAATCAAGCACAAGTAAATTTGAAACAGGCTTATGTGCGATCGCCCCAAGATGGCCAAGTATTTGAAATCCATGCTCGTCCTGGAGAGTTGGTATCAAATGATGGTATCGCCGATATTGGGCAAACCAATCAGATGTATGTAATAGCCGAAGTCTACGAAAGCGACATCAGCAAAATTCGTCCAGGGCAACGCGTACAAGCCATCGGTGATTTCTTGCCAATTGAATTGCAAGGAACAGTAGACCGTTTAGGCTTACAAGTGCGGCGGCAGAATGTAGTTAACACTGACCCCGCAAGTAACATCGACAACAGAGTAGTAGAAGTCCATATTCGACTAGATAACTCCTCCAGCCAAAAAGCCGCCAACCTCACCAACATGCAAGTGAAAGCAGTAATTGAGCTTTGATGGGGAATTGGGAATTGGGAATTGTCATTTGTTATCTGATATCTTGCACCAGTCCCAAAAACCGCCATAGGTTAGAAACCTATGGCTAATAGCAAAAGTCCTCTCAAGAGGACTAAATCTCACAAAAAGCAGAGATTTTAGTCCACTTAAGTGGACTTAACCTAATAAGAGCGAGAATTTATTCTCTGGCGGGAGATTGGGCAGGTGCAAGATCTAAGTTATTGATCATTCCCCGTGTCCCCGTGTCCCCGTGTCCCCTCATCCCCCTCATCTCCCCACTCCCCACCCCCACTCCTATGAAGGGATTACTCCAACAGTTGCGACGGCGAACACCTTTAGGTTGGCTGCAATTGAGTCATGAAAAAAGTCGTTTATTAGTAGCGTTGTCAGGTATTGCTTTTGCCGATGTTCTCATGTTTATGCAGTTGGGCTTTCAAACTGCGCTATACGACAGTAACACTAGGCTGCATCGCAGTGTACAAGCAGACATTGTTTTAACTAGTCCACAAGCCCGTAACTTGCAAGGGATGTCTACATTTTCGCGGCGGCGATTATATCAGGCAATGGATATACCGGGCGTGAAGTCAACACAGGGAATGTATTTCAGCTACACAATTTGGAAAAATCCTCAAACCCGCCGTGAGACGGGGGTATTAGTGATTGGGTTCAACCCAGATCAGCCAGCTTTTGATTTACCCGATGTCAATCGGCAATTGCAGGCGATTAAAATGCCAGATACAGTCCTGTTTGACCGTGGTGCCAGAGGAGATTACCAAAAAGCGATCGCCCAAATTGACCAAGGTAAAATATTGACCACCGAAATAGAAGGGCGCACGATTACCGTTAGTGGATTATTCAAAGTTGGGGCTTCTTTTGGGGCTGATGGTAGCTTAATTACTAGTGATTTAAACTTTTTGCGACTATTTCCCAGGCGACAGTCAAGCAGTGTTAGTTTGGGTTTGATTCAGGTAAAACCAGGTTACGACCCCAAAAAAGTAGCAGCAAACTTAAAAGCCTACTTGAGAAATGATGTCAGAGTCTTAACCCACGCAGAATTTATTGAATTTGAAAACAATTTTTGGCGAACCAACTCACCCATTGGCTTTATTTTCAGCTTAGGTGTATCGATGGGGTTTGTAGTCGGGGTGATTATTGTTTATCAAGTCCTGTCTACTGATGTCAATGCCCACGTCAGAGAATATGCCACCTTCAAAGCAATGGGGTATAGCAATTACTACCTACTGAGTGTGGTATTTGAAGAAGCGTTAATTTTAGCTGCACTAGGTTTTATTCCAGGAGTAGCAGTTTCTTTAGGACTTTACCAACTAACTCGCACCGCCACCAATTTACCAATGTATATGACAGCACTTCGAGGATTACAAGTGCTGATATTGACCATCATCATGTGTACAATTTCGGGTGCGATCGCCACCCGTAAACTCCAAGCAGCCGACCCTGCGGATATGTTTTAGGGAATGGGTAATTCGTAATGACGCTCCTTCGTCGCTACCGCTGACGCTCGTACCTCGCTACCGCTTCGCTAACGCTAACGTAATTCGTAAGGGGAGAAATAACTCATAACTAATAAAACAAATGACAAACAAACCAGTTATTTCGATTAAAAATCTCGACCATTATTTTGGTTACGGTTCACTTCGCAAGCAAATTCTGCATAACATCAACTTAGAAATTAACGCTGGTGAAATTATTCTCATGACAGGGCCGTCTGGTTCTGGTAAGACTACGCTGTTGACTTTAGTCGGTGGATTGCGTTCTGCTCAATATGGTGGTTTGCGAGTGTTGGGACGAGAACTTGTTAATGCTAGCACTGCACAACTAATACAAGTACGACGCCATAATGGTTATATTTTTCAAGCACATAACTTACATGGCAGTTTGACAGCGCTGCAAAACGTCAGAATGGGTTTAGAACTGCATCAGCATATTGGCTTAAAACAGGTGCAAGCTCGGTCAATTCAAATGTTAGAGCAAGTAGGATTAGGAAATCATCTTCATTACTACCCAAACAAAATGTCTGGAGGGCAAAAACAACGGGTAGCTATAGCCCGCGCCCTAGTTAGTCATCCGCAAATCGTTCTAGCAGATGAACCCACCGCCGCCCTTGACAGTCAATCGGGTCGAGACGTGGCTAATTTGATGCAAAAATTAGCGAAAGAACAAGGTTGTACCATCTTAATGGTGACTCATGATAATCGGATTTTGGATATTGGCGATCGCATTGTCCACATGGAAGATGGCAAACTAGAAACCCACATCATGAACCACACAGCAAAGGCTTGACCAAAAACAAGGGAGTAGGGAGTAGGGTGTAGGGGGAGAAATAACCAATTCCCCATTCCCCAAATAGTCCCAACAAGTTTCAAAATAGTAAAGGAATTATGTAAATAGGCTACAAACACAATTCATCCGACACCTAAATTAAGGTGCCTACCATGATTGATTCCCTCTTCCATGCTTACATCCCTCTGTTTACCTGGATAGGCTTAGGACTTTTAATATCTCGATTGACCCCAGAAAATTTTCTCAAACTACTAGGTCAAGCGCTTTACTGGGTTGGAATTCCACTGCAACTTTTAGTTTTAGCACGCCGCACTAACTTATCTAATGGCGGATTGATACCTGGAATAGCAGTGGTCATCTTACTGCTGAGTATAGGTTTAGCAGTATTAATGTGGTGGGGATGGCAACTATTAACGAATCGAACAGTGCCATCAGAACCAGAAAGTCTAGATTTATCCATCGATACATCTTTAATTTCAACCCCTAGTAGGGATTCATCTGGTTTATCCGTCATAGATAAAACTGGGCTGAACTCTAATAAAAACCCTGATGATCCTCTGTTGCGGGCAAGTTTAGGCAGCTTTATCCTGGCTGCAATTTTAGGTAATACAGGTTTTGTTGGATTGACACTCACACAAGTGCTAACTAGCCCAGACAATACTGACTGGGCAGTATTATTTAGTGTTACTAACAACGTTGTTGGTACGTACGGTATAGCTGTTTTAATTGCTAGCTATTTTGGGAACAACCAAATCAAAAACCATTGGTGGACTCAGTTACGAGACTTAGCAACTGTGCCTAGTTTATGGACATTTTTTATTGGCTTGAATACGCAATTTATCAAATTGCCCGCAGCAGTTGAGTCAGGACTAGACCAAGCTGTCTGGGTTGTAATCGCCTTTGCTTTATTGCTGGTTGGTCTGCGACTAGGTAATATCCAAGGATGGAATAGTCTAGAAAGTGCCTCAATTGCCAGTGCGTTGAAAGTCTTTATTGTGCCTGCGTTAGTAGGATTAGGTGCTACTTGTTTAGGTGTGAGCGGTGAACAGCGTTTGGTACTCGTGCTGATGTCTGGAACACCTACCGGGCTTTCTGTACTAATTTTAGCTGAAGTTTATGAATTAGATCGGAACCTGCTAGCCAGCAGTATTGCTTTGACTTTTATAGGGTTATTTCTGGCGCTTCCTCTCTGGCTTGCCTGGTTCGGCTAAATCATCCCAAACTGGAATCAGGAGGTATTGTTTGAGCGACTGTTGGCTTAGTGTAATACGGGCTGTGCCTGCGATCGCTGTTTGATTCCACAATCGCCCAAATTTAATTCCGGGAGAATGTTAACAGTTGCCATTACATAATCTCCCATAGATAGAAATGTAATAATTTTTGATAAAAATTACATATATTAAAATCCCAAATGTATTTTCAGTCAAGCTAAATAAAGGTTAAACTAGCCGTTGTTGCCTAAAAAACTATGCTTTTAGGTAAACCGTGCAAGCGCCTTAGCGCTAATCTAGCCAAATCCATTTTCATTCCCAATGGCATATACCCCGGTTATCAGAGTTCAATTTCTAAGGCGCTTGGTGAAATTTCTGACCTGCAAAAACATTTGCAGCGGTTAGGAAACACTACTAGTAATAAGCTAGTCTGTTCTTCAACAGAAGCAAGGGATTTTTTTATAGCTCTATGATTACCGAGGATCGCACTAATAATTTACAGAAAAATTTGCTCGGTTTTAGCGTCAAAGGCTTGACAGTTAATCGCCGAGGAATGAATCTATTAATGGGAATGCTTGCTGCTGTTCCCATAACTTTAGTATTGCCTGTAGATGCCCTACAGGTGAAAATGACTCCAACTAATCCTAGATTGGGAGATACGCTGTCGGTATTGATTAATCTGGATAATCCAGAGAGTAACACCAATCCAACAGTGGCTAGTGGTGAAAACACATACCCAGCATTTGAAATTGCACCCAACCAATATCGGGCTTTTATTCCTACAACTCCATTGGAAAAAGCAGGAACCAGAAAACTTAGAGTTACCGGGGATGGACAGGTACAAAACTTGGCTGTGAAAGTAAGCGATCGCAAATTCCCCGTACAACGCATAAATCTACCACCTGGCAAAGCTGGGGTGCAAGCCACAGAGTATGAACTGAAACGCGTAGCAACCTTGAAAGCACTGAAAACCCCGCAAAAGTATTGGAACGGCATCTTTCTCAAGCCAAATGCAGGTAGGATGTCAACAATCTATGGTGTACGTCGCTACTACAATGGTAAATTTGCCAAAGACTACTACCATCGTGGGGTTGACTTCGCTGGCGCAGCAGGTTCACCTGTAACCGCCCCAGCAGCTGGGCGGGTTGCTTTAGTGGGTAGAGTATCCCAAGGGTTCCGAGTTCATGGTAACGTCGTTGGCATTGACCACGGTCAAGGAGTAACCAGTATTTTTATGCACCTAAGTCGGATTAATGTCAAAGAAGGGGATGTCGTCAAACCCGGTCAATTACTTGGTGCAGTGGGTTCAACAGGTGCCTCTACAGGCCCTCATTTACACTGGGGTTTATATGTCAATGGACTATCTGTTGACCCAATACCCTGGCGAACTAGGGTCTTTAATTAATTAGTAAGGAAAATTTATTCGCTTTTGTTCAGATAGGTTGTATATTTTTGCTGAAAATTTAGGCAAAATAAATTAAATTGATACCGTCCCTACCTTACTTGGCTAGCGTAAAAATGATGAGCGTTATGAGTATTGAAAAAATTGTAGAACAAGCTCTCCAAGATGGCTATCTTACACCAGCAATGGAAGCAGAAGTTGGGCGAATCTGTGATAACGCCTCGGAACTCTCAATCGAGGAGTATATGGCGCTAGATCGTCTGATGGGAGCATTGCTAACAGGTGAGGTAGTGGCGGTACCTCGCAAACAGTTTATCAATGTTATGGAAGAGTTAGTGCTAACAGAAGCGATCGCCAGAGTAGCAGAAATTGAAGCTACTAGCGAAAGTTCCTTAGATGTGGGAGATATTGCCGCTTACGCCCTCAACCGTCTACCACCCCTGTACGCTACTACAGAAGAAGGTGCCAACTACCAGCGCCAACGCGCTAAGGCGGAACTGCAAGAATTAATTTCTCAGCAAATAGGCGAGGCAATCAGTCGCTATTTAGACCGGCCCAATTTCTTCCCAGAACGTCAGGCACTGGGTAAAAGTACTGGCAACGAAGTTGTACGCCAAGTCAGCGCTTTACTTCAGTCATACGCGCCTAACTTTGAGCAAAAATCGCAATCTTAAGAGTCATTGGTCATTGGTCATTAGTCATTAGTTTTATACACAGGACTAATGACTATTAGGAAATAGAAAAACTGTCCCCCATTCCCTAATCACGCACCACCACTTCCGTGCCTATCTTTACTTGCTCATACAGTACTCTCACATCAGGATTACGCATTCTCAGACAACCGTGAGATACAGCGCTTCCCATGACTTCGGTATCTGGTGTGCCGTGAAAACCAATGTGATTACGTCCATCTGTCCAAAAACCAATCCATCTATCCCCTAAAGGACTATCAGTACCAGCCTCAAATACTTTGCCGGTAATCGGGTGACGCCAAATCGGATGATATTGCATGTGCCTGATTTTAAAAGAACCAGTAGGCGTTTCCCAGCCTTTTTTACCTATAGCCAGGGGATAACTAGCTATAACCTCATCTCTAGCGTAAACATAAGCGCGGCGATCGCTCAAGTCAACAACGACTTGCGTCTGCTGCGCTGCTAGTCTATCAGTTAATTTTTGTGGTTCTGAAGCTTGAGATAATAAAAACAGTGGTTGGTCATTCGTTATTGGTTTCTGTGTTGCTTCTGACACAACTAATCCTGTCTTATTTGGTCGGTCAGTTGTTTTGGCTATCTTTTTTTTGCTAATTTTTTCCACATCAGCATTACGCCTAGCAGATAATTTTGGTTGAGAGTGCTGTTTGGCAACTGAGTTCTGTGTGGGTTGACTGGGAAGTGCAGACACATCTATTGCTGCTTTTTGTGAACTCGCTTGTGAGGTATTTCTGTAAACGCCTTGTGGACGGCTTTGTTGAGATTTTGATGGGGTAGAGTCTCGCGGTGGGGAAGCAGATGCTGGCTTCTCCAGTTGTTCTGCTGCTGTCGTAATCCGCCAATGGACAGCCAGAGATAAAATTGCTGTGCCAAAACAGAGCAACATGACCATACGCGCTACAGATTCATTTCTTACCATTGCTTTCGCCTATTGTTTATCCCTGACATATCCAGCCGCTTAACTTGGATCAGCTAAGCATTATATTGTCAAATTGTCAAAATTTTATCAAAACTTTTTACTTTCGTTATAAATCTGCTGATACCTTTGGGCAAACTAAGGCTATAGCAGATGATCTTGGCAGAAAAATTTTTTACTAGAAAAATCATTTTCTGGAACTATCGAAATGTAGCAATCAATCACAAATGGTGTGGGCGGGAGAAAGACCATGTTTGAAAAATTATTGCTAGCAATCACAATTACATTTTCCCTCAATTTCTTTTTTCAAGTTCGTGTACCTGAACAAACTAGTTCTGGCAATAGCTACCAGCAACACCCACAAAATACAGCAACTATTCTAGTAACAAAATCGAAAAAATAACGTTCATAGTGACCACGGTAGTTAAAATTACAGATATTGTTCCCCAGTTTTTGAAGATATCAAACAGTTCTAAAATCTAGAATGCAAAGTTTAGACACCTAAAAAGTAGCTTATTGTGGAGAAACTTTGAAGTTATCAAGTGCAAAATCTTTATCCTTATCTTTAATAACTAGATTCAATTATTTTTATCAAGCGTACATACACAGTTGCCAAAAGCAATTACATGTGCTTATTGTTGCTATGCTATATTGAAAGTGGGGAGTATAAGTATTTTCATACCTCCGTTGTGGGATTTTGACCGTGGGTGTCAAGCTTGAAAACTGGTGGGGCTTGTACTCTATTGGTTTTGGGCCAGGATGTATATAGATTAGAGTTCTTTTCCCCTACACCTCACACCCCGTTCTTGGTCTAGGATATTCCCAAACCTGTACATCTCAGTGTTCCAGTCATAAATCCGTCACTTAACCCAGGAACTTGATCTCAGTTAGCAGGTCTAATAGAAAGGGATGATTTAAAGCCAGTACGATCTATGAGTCAATCGATCACTGTATCCTGGTCAACGGTTGATGCAAAGTATCCAGAAGCATCAGTGCAAGTTGACAAGCTCTCTAATCATGATCTAATTTTGCGTTGTCAAGCAGGGCTGCGACCGGATCGTGCTGTGTTTGCAGAACTATTGCGTCGCTATCAAACTCAAGTAGATAGGGTTTTATACCATTTGGCTCCAGATTGGTCTGATAGAGCTGATTTAGCTCAAGAAGTTTGGATTCGTGTGTATCGAAATATTAACCGATTACAAGAACCTGCCAAATTTCGAGGTTGGCTCAGCCGGATTGCTACCAACTTGTTTTATGATGAGCTACGCAAACGCAAACGATTTGTTAGTCCCCTGTCGCTGGATGCACCCCGATCGCTAGACGATGGCGAAATGGATTGGGAAATCGCCGGAGATACCCCTGGCCCAGAAGAACAACTGACAACTAGAGAGTTTTACGAACAATTGCGAGAAGCGATCGCGGATTTACCAGAGGTGTTTCGTACAACTATTGTCCTGAGAGAAATCGAGGGTTTGGCATATGAAGAAATTGCCGAAATCACTGGTGTTTCTTTAGGAACTGTAAAATCAAGAATAGCTAGGGCTAGATCGAGATTGCAAGCTCAATTGCAAAATTATCTAGACATTTAGCTTACAGTATGTCTTTCCTAATAAATTGCAAAATTTAAGAATTGATTAAGAATTGTTAGGAAAATACCGATTGCTTGTGCCATCAGGAGAAAAATTGATTAATTTCTCAGGATCGTCCGCTTCTCTTCCCCGTGTATGAATTGGTAATAATGTTAATATGACTACTGATTCTCAGTTTTATGACCCTTCTCGCTGGCAGTTTCCTCAAGAGTTGTCGGATGGGGTGGCTAAGCATACCAATGAATCAACGGGCCCTATGGATATGGTGAAGCGCGATCGCTTCGAGTTATTGAGTGCTTACCTCGATGGTGAGGTAACAGCTTCCGAACGCAAGCAAGTGGAGGAATGGCTAGCAAACGATGCCTCAGTTCAATGCTTGTATGCTCGGCTGTTGAAGCTAAGACAAGGTTTGCGGACTCTCTCAGTCCCAGCAAACCAGCAGTCGCCAGAAGTAACAATGCAGCAAGTATTGACACGTCTACACCGTCGTTCCCGCGTAGCGTGGGTACTAGGAGGTGGAACCATTGCAGCTTGCTTGATCGGGTTAGTATCTAGCTTGCTGCTAGGTGGCGAATCAAGAGTACCCCAACTGGCGCAAAAACCACCAGTAGAAGCAACGAAAACTATGATTCCAGTCTCGCCGCTGATGGTGGGATTAAATAACCCAGTAATTGAAATTCCCAAAGCAGCAGTGACCTCTCCTGAAGATCCACTCAAGGAGTTACGGCCGCAACAGCGTAAGGTTGAATATGACATTAATTGAGGTGCTGAGTTAAAAAACTGCCATGCCACTTCCTACAAGAAGATAGGTGATGGCGATTAACAATAAACTGCTTTGCGGATAAATTTAGCTCCTCCACCTACCATCAAGTTGGGGGACACCTTTTGATTGGTAAACTCGCTCTAGGGTCATGATGTAAACCCAAGCCCAACCGAGGGGTAGCCCGTTTGGTTCGTAAGCAATGATCTTTTGCCGAGTGTAGAGATTTTCTGACATTTGTCTAGTGGGTTGATAATCTTCTAAGACATCTAACTCGTTGAGAATCCCTAAATCGGTAAAAGAAAGTAAATAACCGTGGACTTGACTGTCTCCAAGCGTCATGGCTGGGTAGCCCATCGGTAACGCAAATAGTTTACCTAATACAAATGCTTTTCTAGCATCGATTACCTTGCTAGCACAATATTTTTGATAATTAGCTTCACCTGGTTTGAGCGTACCGTAGACAAAAACCTGTACCAAACCAGAAAATTTTATATTTGATTCAATCATTACCTAATTTTTACCAACTGATTACCTTGCCCACCATCTACAATATGGAGGCAGACACGATTACAGATCCAGTAGGAGAATTTTCGGTGGATTTCCGATATACACCAGCAGCAATTGAGGAAAAATGGCAAAAAACATGGGCAGAACTTGGCTTAGATCAAACACCCATCGTTGATGACAAGCCAAAATTCTATGCTTTGTCCATGTTCCCTTATCCATCGGGTAGCCTACACATGGGTCACGTCCGTAATTATACAATTACTGATGTGATTGCCCGCCTTAAGCGAATGCAAGGGTATCGGGTACTGCACCCAATGGGTTGGGATGCCTTTGGCTTGCCAGCAGAAAATGCCGCTATTGACCGTGGTGTTCCGCCGGCAAAGTGGACTTATCAAAATATTGCTCAAATGCGGCAGCAATTGCAGCGTCTTGGTTTTTCTATCGACTGGGAACGCGAAGTTGCTACCTGTTCCCCAGACTATTACAAGTGGACACAATGGATTTTCTTGCAGTTTTTGCAGGCGGGGTTAGCTTACCAAAAAGAAGCGGCGGTAAACTGGGATCCTGTTGACCAAACTGTGTTGGCAAACGAACAAGTTGATAGCGAAGGGCGTTCTTGGCGTAGCGGGGCAGAAGTTGAGCGCAAATTGTTACGGCAGTGGTTTTTTAAGATTACCGACTACGCCGAAGAATTACTCAATGATTTAGATAAGTTGACAGGTTGGCCAGAACGTGTGAAGTTGATGCAAGCCAACTGGATTGGTAAATCCACAGGCGCTTATTTAGAATTTGCGATCGCTGGCAGTGACGAAAAAATTGGCGTGTATACCACACGCCCAGACACAGTTTATGGTGTTAGCTATTTGGTGTTAGCACCAGAACACCCATTAACCAAGCGCGTTACCACCAAAGAACAGCAAGCGGCAGTAGAAGCTTTTATTAAAGAAGTTTCCCGTCAAAGTGAGTTAGAACGCACTGCGGAAGACAAGCCCAAACGAGGCGTCTCCACGGGTGGGAAAGCTATTAATCCTTTCACAGGAGATGAGGTTCCCATTTTGATTGCTGACTATGTACTGTATGAATATGGTACAGGGGCAGTGATGGGTGTACCAGCGCATGATGTCCGAGATTTTAAGTTTGCTCAAACTTACGATTTGCCGATTGATTTTGTGATCGCTTCCCCAGAAGATGTGGCAGGTTTTGATTTAACTCCCACATTAGAGACAGATGAAATTACACAACTCATCCAGATTGATTACAACGAGGCATACACTGAACCAGGAATTTTAATCAATTCTGGGCTTTTTACTGGCATGACTTCTACTGATGCTAAGCAAGCAATAATCGAGTATGCCGAAAAAGAAGGTTTCGGTAAATTGCGAGTCCAGTATCGCTTACGGGATTGGTTAATTTCACGCCAACGCTACTGGGGCGCACCAATACCTGTAATTCATTGTCCCCAATGTGGAATTGTGCCAGTACCTGACAAAGATTTACCTGTGCAGTTACCGGAAGATATCGAATTTACTGGGCGTAGTGGTTCGCCGTTGACTCAGTTAGCAGACTGGGTAAATGTACCTTGTCCAACCTGTGGCACGCCAGCGAAGCGAGAAACTGACACGATGGATACTTTTATTGATTCCTCGTGGTATTTCTTGCGCTTTACCGACGCTAAGAACGAACAGCAAGTTTTTGATTCTAGTAAAACTAATGACTGGATGCCAGTTGATCAGTATGTAGGTGGTATTGAACACGCGATTTTACATCTGTTATATTCACGGTTCTTTACTAAGGTGTTGCGAGATAGGGGCTTGTTGAACTTTGACGAACCCTTCCAACGTTTGTTGACTCAAGGCATGGTACAGGGTTTAACTTACTTGAATCCCAATAAGTCTGGTAAAGATAAATGGATTGCTTCTAATCTTGTTGACCCGGCTGACCCCCGTGATCCTCGGACAGGAGAACCGTTACAGCAGCTTTATGCTACGATGTCCAAGTCCAAGGGTAATGGTGTAGCACCAGAAGATGTCATTGCCAAATATGGTGTAGACACAGCGCGGATGTTCATTTTGTTCAAAGCACCTCCAGAAAAAGATTTGGAGTGGGATGAAGCTGATGTCAAAGGACAATTCCGCTTTTTAAATGATGTTTGGCAATTGGCAAGTGATTTTACTAGTAAGCCAAGAGTAGTTAGTAATCAGCAGACACAACTGAGTAAATCGGAAAAGGATTTGCGTCAGGTAATTCACACTGCCATTCAAAAAACCACCGAAGATGTAGAAGGTGAGTATCAATTTAACACTGCTGTGTCAGAGTTGATGAAATTGCGAAATGCTTTAAAAGAAGCTAATTGTCAAGATTCACCTATTTATGCAGAGGGTATTGAAACATTGGTGGTGTTGCTAGCACCTTTTGCACCCCACATTGCTGATGAATTGTGGCATCAATTAGGCAACGTCGAGTCAGTGCATAAGCAAACTTGGCCATCTTATGATCCTCAAGCGTTGGTAGCTGATGAAATTCCTTTGGTGATTCAGATTAATGGTAAAACTCGCGGTGCGATTCAAGTACCAGCGTCAGCTGATAAAGCGGCGCAGGAGAAGTATGCCCGCGAATCAGAAGTTGCCCAGCGTTACCTTGAGGGAAAGGAGATTAAGAAGGTGATTGTGGTACCTGGAAAGTTGGTGAATTTTGTCGTTGGTCATTAGTCCTTTGTCATTTGTAGTACGAAGGATTATTCACACTCCCCATAGCAAGCAGTCCTATCGGATTGTGGCTGTTAAGAATTAGGATCATGGAATAGGGAACAATGCATCTACTTAACTGGTATATTTTTATCCCTAAACGCTGGCTTAATCCTTTACTGTTGCTGATTTGGTTGCTTATCGGCATCGGTTTGCGCTTGGCTAACTTAACTAGCAAGCCGCCTTGGACTGATGAATTTTCTACCTTGGTGTTTAGTTTAGGGAATAGTTTTTTATCAGTACCTTTGGATCAGGCCATCACCCCTGATATTCTCTTGCAGCCACTCCAACCCCAAGCTAATGCTAGTATTCAAGACGTATGGGAACATCTGAGTCATGAAACGAACCACCCGCCACTGTATTTTTTCTTAGCTCACTGGTGGATGCAGTTATTTCCGGCACAGGGGGGTTTAGTTGATTTGTGGGGGGCGCGATCGCTTGCTGCTCTTTTGGGCGCGGCATCGGTTCTGGCTATTTATATCGTCAGTTGGTTAGCTTTTCGCTCTCGCTTAGTTGGTCATCTAGCTGCGGCGATGATGGCAGTATCACCTTACAGCATTTTTTTAGCACAAGAAGCACGTCATTACACTTTGGCTATTCTGTGGGTAATCGCTTCTCTTGCCTGCCTAGTCATTACTACGCGTCATATCCAAAATCGTACACAGTTACCCGTGTGGATCGCACTCTTTTGGGTAGGCATTAATGCTTTAGGTATTGCAACTCATTACTTCTTTGCTCTTACCCTCTGTGCGGAAGCTCTAGTTTTAATAGTTCTGGCTTGGCGACATCATCCTCTTTCCCCTCCTTGGGTGAGGATCTATAGCGTTGCGATCGGCACTTTTGTCGCAGGTTTGGTTTGGCTACCAATATTTTTACAGAATACTTATGGGAGTAAATTGACAGACTGGATACAAGAGCCGCGTGTGGGATTTGCTTGGCTAAGCCCAATTTTCCAAGCTTTGGCAGCATGGATTACGATGATTTGCTTGCTACCAGTTGAAGCACCACAATTAGCGGTAGTGATTGTTTCTGGTTTGGTGATGCTGATTTTCTTTATTTGGGCAGTACCGATTTTAGTTCGCGGGTGGCAATTACAGTTACAAACATCAGAAACTCGTCTGATGATTCAGATGTTAACTGGAGTAATTGTTGGGGCGATCACTTTATTTTTTATCTTCACCTATTGTCTTGGTATCGACCTAACTAGGGGCGCTCGTTATAACTTTGTTTACTTTCCTGCTGTGATGATTTTAGTAGGAGCAAGTCTTGCAGTTTGTTGGCATCTTCCTCAAGAATTAATCATAGAAAAAAATGCCAACAAATCCGTCTTTAAAAAAGTAGAACAAAATTTTTCAGAACTAGGTAAATGGGGAATAAATGGCAAAAAAGCTGTAATATTAATCTGGCTCATGGGTTTTTTGAGTGCAGTTACAGTAGTTTGTAACTTCGGCTATCAAAAATACTACCGTCCTGACCTTTTTGTACAGCTAATTCAACAAACATCCAAAGCGCAAATACTAATTGCCACTACACAATTAACTCACGTCCAAATTGGTGAAATGATGGGGATAGTGAGGGAATTTAAAATCCAAAATCATGCCTCTGTATCTCCTCTGTTTCTCCTTGCTCATCAAGACCAAAATCCCAACACTTCTACAATTGCTCTCGGAAATACCTTAAAAACATTACCAAGACCCTTTGATTTATGGCTGGTTAATTTCCATGCCTCTGTAGCAGCAGAAGTCAAAACATGTAGCGCTGAAACTCAATCTTTGCCAGCGGTAAACGGCTATGAATACAAAGTTTATCATTGCATTAAAAGGGAACAGGGTGAACCCTCATTATAGTATTTCCTAAGTTCGGTAGTTCAAAATATCACTATCCCATTTAATTCTGATAACATCTGCTCAAGCATATCTTCCATAATTTCTTGATTCAAAGAGCGCAGAATAGCTGGGCCATTGAGAAATTCTTTAATAGTAATATTCTTTTGTTTAAAGTTATTGACAAAATCACGAATTTCTGTAATTACATGAATCTGATCTTCTATTGTTTCTAACATCTGTCCAATAGGATCAATGCCTTTTTTAGCAGCTTTACGAGAATCAGAAACTATTGCTCCTTCTGGAGTATTTTTTACTAGACGTAGTTCCCTTTTCAAGTTTTCATATTGAGTTTGGAGAATTTCATTTTGCTGTTCTAAACTTCTACATTTTCGTGTTAAATCATCCTCGCTATTATAGTCAATAGTTTCGCCCACTTGTTGCTGTCGTTCAATTTCTAAAAGTCGTGCCAAATCTCCATCTTGGTAGGCTTTATTAATTTCCTTCATAATCTCTGTATGGTACATCTGGGTTTCGCTGTCTTTTACCTTATCAGGATGAAAGATTTCAGCTAACCTCAGAAATGTTTGACGAATTTTTCTAGATTCATCTGTTCTAGCTACAGACGGAGATTCAGGAAACTGTTGTGCTTGCCAATTTTGATGGCGATATTCAGCGTTTTCTTGCGAAAAATCATCTTCTGGCTCGGAGTTTTCAAACAGTTCGTCTATTTCTGTATCTGGCTGTTCGTTCTGAGATTTTGGACTGATGATTCCTGCCATCTGAAGGCTATGGTAAATTGCTTCTATATTTTTTTGGGTTTGTTTACCAAACTTTCTGGTGGAAAAAATTTCATTAAACAGAGTGTGGATTTCTTTATCTAGCTCTGCCATTTTTTGGAAACTAGGCGTGGCTCGATGAAATACATCCGTGGCTAAAGAACGCATCTGTTCAACAAAGTTCTTTAGTTCTGTCCGCTTTCTCTTAATCTGTTTCAGTAGCGATTGGTGTTCTTTTTCTAGAGTCTCTAGACGGATATGTAATTCAGAGAGAGCCAGTGGTGTTGTGGTAGTCGAGTGGGATGGGGTTTTTCTAGGCATAGAAGACGTATGTAAGTTCAAAGGGTAAAAAATGACAGAACTATCAAAGTCGTTAAATCAATGCTCAAAGAAGATACCTAATTGATGATACATGATCCCTAACCAGCGGATTCTTAATACAGCTTAGTTATGTGTTGTAATGTTGTAATAAACTTTCTTGCGGAACAGTCAAGATACCCGCCACGGACGGGCAAGACGCCCATCCCACAAGAGTTCTTTTTAATACAACATTTAAGGCTAAACACTTAATTGAACCGTATTGTGTAATAGACCACTCATTGGATATACCACAAAAGTCTGACTTAGGACAGTGGCGATAAACGTGTGTTGCTATAAGAATTAATTATAAGTACATAAAAATGAGTTTTATATTCTATGCTTTCACCTTGGCAAATTCCACTTCCGTTGGAAGAGTCTACACCGATTCGAGTCGTTGTTTACTTTTTCTCCAATAGTAAATGGGTTCCAATCAAGTTCTGCACCCTAAATAAGGCAGTTAAGCTTTGTTATGAGGCACTGCTAATCAATAAGGAAATGTTTTTATTTCCTGTGGACTTAGATCCCAACGACTTCTATGGTTCTTTGAACTGAATTGTGTGAGTTCAACCCGATTATTTTCTTTGACTATATACATGTTAATTTTCTGTTATTGGTGTCATTTGTCATTAATTAATGACAAATGACACCAATAACCAAAGACTGTGCAGATGTAAGGCACGTTAGCTTAAATCATGATGAGTAAATGACTTGGCATTTTCTCCGGTGTAGGTTGCAACAATATGACCATCACCAGTCATTTGATATTTGTATGTTACTAATCCCTCTAAACCAACAGGGCCACGAGGCGGCATTTGTTGAGTACTAATCCCTACCTCTGCACCAAAACCATAGCGGAAACCATCAGCAAAACGGGTAGAGCAATTGTGAAATACTCCAGCTGAATTTACTAGTCCAAAGAAAGCTTCAGCAGTAGTGACATCTTCGGTAATAATCGCATCGGTATGACGAGAACCATATTGATTAATATGAGCGATCGCATCTTCTAAAGACTCTACAATCTTAATTGACAAAATAAAATCGCTATATTCTGTTTCCCAATCTGTTTCTGTTGCTGTGGCAATGTTTGGTAAAATTGCTAGAGTGCGTTTATCGCCTCTTAATTCTACATGACGTGCTTGCAAAGCTTCAGCAACTTTTGGTAAAAATTCAGGTGCGATCGCTTGGTGAATTAACAAAGTTTCGATTGCATTACAAACAGCAGGATATTGGGCTTTGGCATCAACTGCTATAGTAATTGCTTTGCTAATATCAGCAGCTTTGTCTACATAAAGATGACAAATGCCATCAGCATGTCCTAATACAGGAATCCGAGTATTTTCCTGCACAAGCCTAACAAAAGAGTTAGACCCTCTAGGAATAATTAAATCGACATATTTATCTAACTGCAAAAGTTCTAGAGTTTCTTCTCTAGTTGTTAACAATTGCACTGCATCGGGATTAACAGCAGTTTGAGATAAACCTTGTTTAATTGCTTTAACAATTGCTTCACAAGAACGAACAGCTTCGCTACCACCTTTGAGAATTACACCATTACCAGACTTAATAGCCAACGAAACTATTTGAATTGCTGCCTCTGGACGTGCTTCAAAAATAATTCCCAAAACACCCAAAGGACAAGTGATTCGCTTCAGAACTAAGCCAGTATCAAGTTCGCGGTGAATTTGTATTTGACCTACCGGATCTGCTAGCTTGCCTACATCTTGTACTCCGGTGATCGCATCTCTTAGTTTATGTTCATCTAGCTGCAAACGCTTGTAAAGTGGTTTGGGAATGACATCAACAGCAGCTTGGCAATCTACAAGATTTGCTTGCAATATTTCATCTTTTGCTGATTCTAAAGCTTGAGCGATCATTGCGAGCGCTTGATTTTTTGCTTCAGTAGAGAGAATCGCCAGCGAACTTGCAGCTTGGCGAGTGTGTTGAGCGCTCGTAATTAAAGGGGAAGTAACATCAGTAATAGTCATGTCACACAAAAACTTTTAAATATGGCAATAATACTTTGCCTTTCCTTATCCTACCAACCTTTGACCAACGGCATCGTAAGTATAAGTTGTGGTTTAAGTCATAAACTTATGCTCTCAAATCAAGATTTACCTAGCCTGCTGCCACGTATTTTACAACACATTAACTTGCGCGAAAATCTTCCTAAGTATATAGTATTTGGGAGGTTTATTTGAACGCGATCGCACACATAATTAATTACTTAAAAGTTAACCGTGGCGATCGCAATTTAACTACATTCCTTGCAATACTTGGCGAATAACATCTGAAGGCACTTCATCAGTAACTTTTACAACACCAATCTGCGTTGGTAAAACGAACCGGACTTTACCCGCTTTAACTTTTTTGTCTAATTGTAACGAGTCTATAATTGCTTCAATATTCAACCCATCTGGTAACTGAGTCGGTAAACCCGTTTTTTGAATTAAAATATTTTGCCGTTCTGTATCTTCTTTTTGCCATAGTCCTAGTTCCACGGCGATTTTTCCTGCTGCTACCATGCCAATAGCGACTGCTTCACCGTGATTTACTAGACGATAACCAGTTAAGCTTTCCACTGCATGACCGATGGTATGACCATAATTAAGAATTGCCCGCAGTCCGGCTTCTTTCTCATCTTTGCCGACAACATCAGCTTTTGCTTGACAAGAGTGCGTTAATATGAAATCCACCAAATCAGCTTTTACATAGCGGAGTTGGTCGAGGCGTTTACTTGCTTCTAACTGAGTGAATAATTCTGCATCCCAAATGACGCCGTATTTAATCACCTCTGCCATTCCGGCTCGAAATTCCCGCATCGGCAGAGTTTTTAGCACTGCGGGGTCAACTAACACCAGACGTGGTTGATGGAATGCCCCAATCAAGTTTTTACCACGGGGATGATTAACACCTGTTTTGCCACCAATTGCCGAATCTACCATTGCTAAGAGAGTGGTAGGCACTTGCACCACATTAATCCCTCGTAGCCAAGTTGCTGCTGCAAAGCCAGCCATATCACCAACTACACCTCCCCCCAAAGCCACCATTGTCGAGGAACGTTCTAGACGGTTTTCCAAAGCAGCGTCATAGATTTTTTGGATAGAGTTGAGGTTTTTGTAGCGTTCACCTGGTGGGAGAGTGCAGCTAGCAACTTCAAATCCAGCAGATTTTAAAGATGCGATCGCTTTTTCCCCATAATATTTAAAAATAGTCGGGTTAGAAACCAGCAGTACCTTTTTGCCCAGGTTTAAACTGCTCATCCGTTCACCTAATTGATCTAAACTTGCAGATGCGATCGCAATCTCATAAGACTGCTCTGGTAGATTCACACTAATTACAGAAGTCATTACCCAACCCAAAAAGCGCCTGTGGGCTGTATTCTATCGCAATCTTGAAAAGGGGGGATGAGGGTTGACAGGTGTAGGTTTTTGAGATTTAGCGTTTTGAACAACGTGGGGATAGAGAGATACGGGGACGCGGTGAGACAGCGAGTAAAGGAGGGTTTCCCTCCGCAGGCGACTGCGTTAGCGAGCTTGCGAGCGTCACCCAAAGGGGGACGCGTTTAAAGATTTTGGAACCAATTCCCAATTCCCCATTCCCTATTCCTCATCCCAAATGATTCAATAGATTTAGTGAAGTATTGTGGAGAAAAAATAAATGTTTGCAATAATTGCCTACATCGTCTTCTTGGGTTTGTTCTTTGGTATAGCTCTTGGTCTGTTTTTCGGTCTGCGTACTGCCAAGATAATCTAATCGACCTTGTTGCAGGAT
The DNA here is from genome assembly GCF_059505385.1 of Desmonostoc vinosum. Lineage (NCBI taxonomy): Bacteria > Bacillati > Cyanobacteriota > Cyanophyceae > Nostocales > Nostocaceae > Desmonostoc > Desmonostoc vinosum. The sequence continues at coordinate 3,175 of NZ_JCACKM010000042.1, read as the reverse complement.
AGGAGGGGATGCACTTCGACTTCGCTCAGTGACCGGGAAATTTTCCCCGCGTCTTTGCGTCCCCGCGTCCCCATTCTCCATTCCCTTGCGCTACTATATGCCCTATTGCCTTTGTGCAATTACGTGAGGAGTAGTGCAGGTCAAACACAAACATGACAGAAGAATTGAAAACACAGGGTACAGATCATCTTGTTGCTATTGCTGATCAATTCGCGCTTCAAGGTAAGGTGATAAGCGTTCAAGCATTTGGAAGTGGTAATGTCAATGATACCTTCCTGGTAACATTGGATGCTTCAGCAGAAAAGCATTTTGTTTTACAAAGAATTAATATGCGGGTATTTCGTCAGCCCGAACTGATCATGCAGAATATGCGTGCCTATACTGATCATGTTCGTCAGCGTTTACAATGCAGTCCTCTTAACCGCCGCTGGGAAGTACCGCGCGTATTGCCAACTAAAAATGCTCAAGACTACTGGAGAGATACTAACAGCTCATTTTGGCGAGCGATTAGCTTTATCTCAGCCTCGCAATCTTTTGACACCATGCAAAGCAGCTCACACGCCCAAGAAATTGGCTATGCTTTGGGGATGTTCCACAATCTCATTAGTGACCTGTCGCCGGAAAAACTTGCCGACACCCTTGTAGGGTTTCATATCACACCTCTTTACCTTCAACATTACAACGAAGTTTTGACAAAAACTAGTGTGCGTCAATCTCCTGAAGTTAATTATTGCTTACAATTTGTTAGCGATCGCCAACTCTTGGCACACGTATTAGAAAATGCCAAAACCAAAGGTAAGCTACCGTTACGCTTGATGCATGGCGATCCTAAAATCAATAATGTGATGTTTGATACTGCTACTCAAAAAGCTGTCAGTGTCATTGATCTTGATACTGTTAAACCTGGTCTGGTACATTACGACATTGGCGATTGTTTGCGATCGGGCTGTAATCCTGCTGGAGAAGAAACCACAGCATGGGAAGATATATATTTTGATACTGAATTGTGTCAAGAAATTTTAACTGGTTATCTCTCTGTGGCGAAGGCGTTTCTTACAGAAAATGACTATATCTACATGTACGATGCGATTCGTCTCATTGCTTTTGAATTAGGGCTGAGATTCTTTGCTGATTATTTAGCAGGAAATATCTACTTCAAAGTCAAGCATCCAGAACACAACCTCGCGAGGGCACTAGTTCAGTTTAAGCTTACCGAGAGTATCGAATCTCAAGAAACCAAGATTCGTGCCATCATCCAAGACGTGAAATGAACCAGCAGTCATTTTATTTGCTACCTTTCCCCTCTGGCGAGTCCTTGCCGGATTTAAACATTTTAGGTAATATCGCCCGACATGTTAATATATTGAGCATCAATCACACACTAGTGGGCAACTTGCAAGAAGTTGTTATTACTCCACCATCAGACACAGCAGTGCGAAAGCATGAGTTATGGAAAGATACTTGCTTTGAGTTCTTTCTTGGCATCAAGAATTCTCAACGCTATTGGGAATTTAACTTGTCGCCTGCTGGACACTGGAATATCTATCGTTTTGATGGGTATCGTCAAGGAATGCAAGAGGAAACAGCTTTTACAACACTCCCGTTTAGTGTGCAGCAGCAGTTTGATAGTTTGACACTGGCTTTAGATATCGATTTAAGTAAAATCATTTCAGCAGCTCAAGCCCTTGAAGTTGCCATTACCACTGTCATCAAAAATCAAGACAGCGCGGTGAGTTACTGGGCGTTAACTCATCGAGGTGCAGAGGCTGACTTTCATCGGCGAGATAGTTTTGTAATTGAGTTGTGATCTGGAGCTAAATAAAACGGTGTGAAAAAACTATTATTCTATCTACGAGACACCTAGAATTACAGAACGAAGTGTATTGATAAAGTTTTGAGCATAACGTTGTGTAGAGAAATCTAGGGCACGCTGTCGCGCTGCTACTCCGGCACTTTGAGCAAATTCTTGTTCATCAAGATAGCGGATAATAGCGATCGCCAACTGAGCTGCATCGCCATAGGGTGTTAGCATTCCATTGACACCGTTAGTAATAATCTCAGTTGGGCCTCCGGCATTACCCGCAATTACTGGTTTACCAAGAGCCATAGCTTCAATAATCACTATTCCAAATGGTTCTTGATCCGATGCATGAACGAATACATCCATTGCTTGTATCCATTCTGGGATATTACGCTGTAGCCCAGCCATAATTACCCGCTGATTTAACCCCAAAGCTGCTATCTCTGCTTTTAACAAGTCTTCATAGTCTGGTTCTAAATCATGCTTTCCCCCAACTATTACACAATGAGCATCTGGGTACTTTTGCAATACTTTCGGCATTGCTTGCACTAATACATGCATTCCCTTCCATCGCTGCAATCGTCCAACAATTCCAATTAATGGCCCATGCAATGGCAAACCTAACTTTCGTCGTGCTTGTTCAGCAGAAGGTAGGCTAGAAGGTTCAAATCTGTCTAATGCTACACCAGGGTAGACTAAGGCTGTTGGTCTGTGGGGCCAAATCTGCGCTTGTGCCTGTTTACCATCTTGGGAGAGGGTGATAATTGCACGCGCAGGTAATAGAGTAGCAAGCCGCACTAACCAAGCCTTGTCAGTTGGTACTTCTAGTTGATACCACACAGCAGGTATCCCCGCTAGCATCGCTGCTAGACCTCCCGATATATGGGTAATCCACATCCAATTGACTATTACATTTGCTTTTTCACGACGGGCGATCGCTGCTATCCTAAAAACTGCAACAATCAAACGGTGAAATTGACGCAGACGACCGATTTTGACAATTCGCGTATCAATGCTAAGGGACTGGATTTGTGCAACCATCGGGCCGTCTTCTAAAAAGATTACCAACCACTCAACACCTGCGTTACGTCCCTGCTGCATCAAATCCCAAAGCATCATTTCACCGCCACCTTTTTGTTCGGCTAACGGCATCACAACTATTGCTTTCATATAAATGCCTTTTATGATTGCAAATTTTTAAACTGTTTTATAGTATTTGTGAGCTTAGTTGCCATAACAGGGTTTTCTATTGTGTAAATTAGTCATGATTTTATTACACTAAACCCCAACCTACCAATGCTTATGCAACGCTATTTGTATTTATATCATGTCCGTTTAAAGACTTATGATTTGGCTGACGCGGAGATAGGGAGA
>NZ_JCACKM010000041.1:0-50676 GCF_059505385.1 Desmonostoc vinosum | reverse complement strand
ATAGCTTCGCTTAGAGCGACACAGGAGCGTCGCGTCATTACGAATTACGAATTAGTATTATTTCTCCCCCTACTCCCCATCTAGAGCTGATTCAACATCTTATGAGTCTGGGGTACCACACGTACTTGCTTGACAAACTGTTTCATCAAAGCCTGCCAAATCAAGACTTGCTCTGGAGAAGGTGCAAGCACAGGTATTTGAGTCAATTGTTCAGACACTGGTAAAGGCGTCACAGGTTGTAAAAATACTGGAATATCTTGACTCACCTCTGCTACCAACAGAGCTGAGCGTTCCAATTCGTCTGGATTTGTCTGTTGAGACACAATTATCTTGACAAAAACATGTAAATGTGAGTCGTGACATATTTGGAGAAATTTAGCATGTTCTTGCCAATAATTTTCACCGCTGACACTGGGCAGTTTTAAATCCATACCCACAGAATCTAAGTAGGTAATAATCGTAGCCAGTTGTTCTGGGCGATGACCGCCAGTTTCTAGGTATATTGGTAGACCAGTTTTAGTTCGGACTATGGGTAAAAATTGCTCAAGAAATGAGGCATGAAGAAGTGGTTCGCCCCCAGTTAAGCTAATGCTATCGTGTAGACAAGGTAGATTTTGCCTTTCAACCCATTCTATTAATTGGGTTAATGGGACAGGGTTAGAGTGAATTTCAAAGTCGCGCAATCCTGGCGATCGCTCTATCCTACAGGTAGAGGGTGCATTCCAGGTGTGGGCACTATCGCAAAAGTGACAACGCAAGTCACAAAAAGCAAAGCGAATAAAAATCTGACGTGTCCCAACATTTAATCCTTCCCCCTGAATGGCAGAAAAGACCTCAACCAGGCGTGCAGTAGGTGTAAACGTAGTTTTAGCAATCATAATGAGGAGAGCAACGCGATCGCGCTGCGTCGGCACAATAGTAAGTATGTTTTTTGGCTTCTTGTTTTATTGTGAATTGTCGCTAGCTATCTTTAATCTCACCCTCAATAACTAGCAAATACTCCTTAACTTCTAATTACTGCTGAATTTAACATTAGGTTAGGCAGTATTTTAGGACAAAATAATGTTTGGCAGATTAAATTATATATGGCAACGAAAGTGCAGAGCTTCATGACTAGCCAACCCATAGAGGTCGATTTTCCAGTTTCTTCCCTAAACGACACGGCAACAGTGCAGGTACCCGTGCGCTTAAGCGTACTGGAGGCTGTAGACTTTAAGCAAACCTGCCAAGGCTTAATCCAAGCCAATTCAAGTCCCAAGCAAATCATTATTGACCTTCACCAAACTACTTTCATGGACAGTAGCGGCTTAGGTGCTTTGGTCAGTAATTTTAAGTACGCTCAAGAAAAAGGAATTGCTTTAACACTGCGGAATGTTACTCCTCAGGTAATGGCAGTTCTGAAACTGACAGGATTAGATCAGATTTTTCCCACTGATGCTGTTGATGATATATCGCGAGTAGAACAGCAAAACCTTTCAGAAGACCGCAAGACGAGTTTTCGTCAAGTAGAGCAATTACCCACAACTCATGCTTCTGTAGCATCTTTGATGAAACGGTTGATAGATATTGTGGGATCGCTGATTGGTTTAATCATTACAGGGGTTTTGATGATTCCGATCGCGATCGCTATTCAAATTGACGATCCTGGGCCCATTTTCTTTAGTCAAACCCGCTGTGGTTGGATGGGTAAGCGCTTTAAAATTTGGAAATTCCGTTCTATGTGTGTAGATGCGGAAGCAAAAAAATCTCAAGTTAAAAACCAAGTACAAGGCGCTTTTTTCAAAAATGAGAACGATCCCAGGATTACATCGGTAGGACGCTTTTTACGGCGAACAAGTCTAGATGAACTACCCCAGTTTTGGAACGTTCTCAAAGGCGAGATGAGTTTAGTCGGAACTAGACCACCTACACCTGATGAAGTAGAACGCTATGAAGTCCCAGAGTGGCAACGTTTGGATGTTAAACCCGGCATGACTGGCGAGTGGCAAGTAAATGGGCGATCTACAGTACGTAGTTTTGAAGATGTGATCCGTTTAGATTTACAGTATCAGCAAAATTGGAGTTTAGTGTACGATTTAAAGCTGATTTTCAAAACTATTGCCGTTCTGTTTCGCAAAAACAGTGGTGCTGTTTAGCCCATTCACTGTATTCGCAAGTTGGTAACTTGCAAACTTCATGAGCATCATTCGGTAAGTACTAGTTTTTCTACAGCAATCTTCCAGAGATATTCACTTAATTTGTACTCAAGAATTTACTGAGATAAAAATTTTTTTATGTAGGGTTTGTGAATAATCCCTACTTTTTTTATTTGCGAATATTCTACATCTTATTTTTAGATAATCGGTATAAGTAATTGCGATCGCTAATTCTAGAGATGTTTAACCGGAGTATCTCTACAAAAATCAAGCTCAACATCCATGGATAATAGTCCACAACAAGTAAATAACCCATTTTTTAAGTCCGAGTTTACACTGAATTGCGTAGTATAAAATAATTCTTAAATTTTAATTTAAATAGTAAAAAAAATATCATCTCTACTTCAAGTAGTATATATCAAAGTTTACTCAAACTTCAATGAAAAACACTGACATAAAAAGAGTCTCGGGAGAGAATTAAATTTACAAGCTTTCAAACACTGAAAGATATTTAAGACAAATATTGTCATTAAATAAAAAAACCAGGGACTTCTGAATTAATTTGATATGCGAATTTTAATTTATTCTTACAACTACTACCCAGAACCTATTGGTATCGCCCCACTGATGACTGAATTAGCAGAGGGACTGGTTAAGCGTGGGCATCAAGTGCGCGTAGTCACCGCTATGCCTAACTACCCTGAGCGGCAAATTTATGAAGGCTATAGAGGAAAGTGGTATCTTACTGAATATAAAAATGGCGTTCAAATTCAACGTAGTTATGTTTGGATTCGCCCCCAACCCAACTTACTAGATCGAGTCATGCTAGATGCTAGTTTTGCTGTTACTAGTTTTGTACCTGCTTTGGTTGGTTGGCGACCAGATGTAATTATTTCAACATCACCATCGCTGCCTGCTTCTGTACCAGCTGCTCTTTTAGGATGGTTGCGTGCTTGTCCTGTGGTCTTAAATCTCCAAGATATATTACCGGAAGCAGCCGTCCATGTTGGTCTTTTGAAAAATAAATTGCTGATTCAGGTATTTGCAGCATTGGAAAAATTTGCATATCACAGTGCTAGTAAAATTAGCGTCATCGCTGACGGATTTGTAGATAATTTGCGATCTAAGGGCGTAGAAGCTGGCAAAATCGTGCAGATTCCCAACTGGGTTGATGTGAACTTTATCCGTCCCTTACCTCAAGAAAATAACCCTTTCCGTTTGGCACACAATCTAGATGGCAAATTTGTAGTGCTATATTCTGGTAACATCGCCTTGACTCAAGGTTTAGAAAGCGTTATCAAAGCTGCTTCTGTGCTGCGTCACATCCCAGATATTGCTTTTGTGATTGTTGGAGAAGCAAAAGGTTTACAGCGATTACAACAGGAATGTCTAGACCAAGGAGCAGATAACGTTTTATTACTACCTTTCCAACCCCGCAAGAATTTACCACAAATGTTAGCTGCTGCTGATGTTGGTTTAGTAGTGCAAAAGAAAAATGTTGTCTCCTTCAATATGCCCTCCAAAATTCAAGTACTACTCGCCAGTGGTCGGGCATTAGTGGCATCTGTACCTGACAATGGTACGGCAGCAAAAGCAATTAGACAAAGCGGTGGCGGAGTTGTTGTTCCCCCAGAAGACCCTCAAGCTTTAGCAACGGCAATCTTAGATTTGTACCAAAACCCAGAAAAAGTTAAAACTTTGGGTTGTAAGAGTCGCCAGTATGCTGTTGAACATTATGCTTTTGAACAGGCTTTAAATCAGTATGAGTCTTTGTGTTACTCATTAACAGCAGATGGTGAAGCAATTCAGACTGCAATAATAGCAAAACAGGAAGTTTCGCCCACTCCTATGCAGTAATTTAGAGCCAACAGGGAACAGCGAAACCCACACGCAATTTATCAAAACAAAAAAATAAGCATTTGTCAGGGTGTAAGTGATTCAAATCCTTACACCCTAACGTTTTTACATACTTAAACAGTAATATAGAAATCCCATTGGGTTATGCGATCGCGCCAGCATAAAGCACGGTGTATCTTTTTGCAATTCCCAATTCCCCATTCGCAACTAAAACACTAGCCTCATACATACCTGTTTTTTTGTTAGTATTCAAAAAAACCTATTCACAGATTTGCAGTCCAATTGTTTGTTGTTTGTAAGTAAATGTAATAGATCGTTACAAAAAAAGAAAGCACCTGAGGTTTAATGTCTGATTATTTCCAAGGAGATTTCCCATTACAATCTGTCTCAGTGATGAAGAGTACAGTGAGAAGCCCAGTAGGAATCGAAGAGGTAAGTGGCAAATTAGCTGTAACAATCGCTGAAGCTGCATCAGACCGTAAAGCGGGCGATATTTTATTGCTAAGGGTAGCAGATGTGTCTTACCTGGCTGATTACTTTGTGATGATGACTGGCTACTCTAGGGTACAGGTGAGAGCGATCGCTCAAGCAATTGAAGACAAAGTTGAGAGTGAGTGGCAACGGCGTCCCTTAAGGACAGAAGGAAAAGCAGAAGGGAGTTGGGTGCTGCAAGATTATGGTGAAGTAATTGTTCACATCATGATGCCCAAGGAGCGGGAGTTTTATAATTTAGAAGCGTTCTGGGTTCATGCAGAACGTATTTCCCTTCCAAAGTCAGATGAGGGTGGGGGTAAGCCAATATGATTAAGTCCTCAATTTCCAATTGCCCAGTTCCCATAGAGCAACAACCACTAAATGAATACGAAGAGCTAAAAACTTCCTGGCTGTTTCGTGATAGTACTTTGAATTGGCGAGAGTACATCACGAAAATTGCTTGGATTTGGGGTTTATCTTGGCTATTGGCAGGGCCCATAGCAGCAGCAAGCTTTACCCCACAAAAACACATTGGGCATTTTATCCTCTGTGGAGCAGCAGGAGCGGGTGTGGGAGTATTACTAGCGCTAGTACGTCTGTATCTAGGCTGGTTTTATATACGCGATCGCCTCTATAATTCCACAGTTTTCTATGAAGAGTCAGGCTGGTACGACGGTCAAACTTGGACTAAGCCACAAGAAGTCCTAACGCGCGATCGCTTGATTGTTGCCTACGAAATCAAACCCATTCTGCAAAGATTGCAATTTACCTTTGCTGGCTTGGCGGGAATGTTGCTTATTGGTAGTATAGTTTGGCGTTTAATTTAAAAATTCATTAGTCATTTGTCATGAGCAAAAACAAATGACCCTACGGGTTCGCTAGTTGCTCATGGGGAAACCCCCAAGACCCCACTAGCTCACCAATGACTAATGACCAATGACAAATAACAAAAAAGTGATAAAAATTAACCCATGACAATGGGAAAACGAACTCAAGCGACAGCACTGGAAGTCCGGCTGCTGCGAGAAGGGATTACTGAATCGAAGCATATAGTCCAAGCTGTTGTATGTGACGAACGGGGGCGGGTTCTCACCGTTGCCGGCAACTCCGAAACGGCTGCATTTGTCCGTTCAGCGCTCAAACCATTTCAGGCTCTCGCTGTCACCACCACAGGGACACTGGAACGCTACGAACTGAGCGATCGCGACTTGGCAATCATCACAAGTTCCCACAAAGGAACAATAGAGCAGGTAAGACAGACATTTAACATTCTTTGGCGAGCCGATATCGATCCGACTGCCCTCCAATGTCCAACTCCCGAAGGCAAGCGTAGCCCTCTAGAATACAATTGCTCTGGTAAACATGCGGGGATGTTAGCTGTTTGTCAGCAACGCCATTGGCCTTTAAATAACTACTTGGAACGTAAGCACCCCATACAACAGCTAATTTTATGTAAAGTAGCAGAATTGCTCCGAATGCCAGCAGAAGAATTTATCAGCGCTCATGACGACTGCGGCGCACCAACTTATTTGATGCAACTTGGACAAATGGCTTCTTTATATGCCCTACTAGCCTCTAGTAGCAACGTTGATATGGAGCGTATTGTCCGCGCCATGACACATCACCCATCAATGGTGGCAGGAGATGGAGAATTTGACACGGAACTGATGCGCTTAACCCCAGGAGAACTGGTAAGCAAATCTGGTGCCGAAGGTGTGCAGTGCATTGGTAGACTCGGCGAGGGTATGGGATTGGCAATTAAAGTGATGGATGGCGCAAAACGAGCCAAATATGCTGTTGCTATCCACTTACTTCACCAAATGGGCTGGATTAGTCCTAGCGTGGCAGAAAGCTTGTCAGAAAAGTTTATGACTCTAGGAAAATACAAGCGTCTAGAAGTAGTTGGAGAATTATCGCTGTTATAGTTGCCAATCTTCCGACTAGAGGTTATAGTAGAGAGGTGAATGAGCGACGCGGGATAGAGCAGCCTGGTAGCTCGTCGGGCTCATAACCCGAAGGTCAGTGGTTCAAATCCACTTCCCGCCACCAAAATCAGTTACAAGCAACTCCCCGCAATCTCTAAGAATTGCAGGGAGTTGTTTTATTTTGATCTATTCTGAAGTAGAGACCTTCCAAAAAGCGCGGAGTATCATGGTTGTGAAGTTGCAGCGACCAATTTTAGTGGGAGGATTGGGACTGTCCTTTTCCCTGTGGATGTTACAAAGCTGGCATGATTCGATATTGCAAGCAGGCGAATTTGCTTTATTGAGTGCGATGGCAGTCGGCGGTGGTTTGTGGTTATTCCAGAAAAATCGCTCGCCAGGCAGTTTAGAGCAGCTAGATGGTAAACTAGTAGACCGGGCGACTGTAGAAAGTGCGATCGCCAAAGCTGAAGTGATCATTAACCAATTAGCACAAGAAGCAGAAAACCACACAGCTTTAGAAACATTGCGGGGACAAATTGCCCAATTGTTGTTGGAATTAGACAGGCAAGAAATTAAGTTTGCTGTTACAGGTAGCAAATCGGTAGGTAAAACCGCTTTAATTCAAGTCCTGGCGGAAAATTTGCAGGCAAAGTCTGTAAACTTCCAAGAGACAGCACCTTTGTTTAGAGAAACGGGTGAAAAGTCAGATGCAGATGTTTTGTTAGAAATCCAAAAATCAGACTTTGCCCTGTTCCTTACCAATGGTGATTTGACTGACTCAGAATTTCAAGCTTTAAAGCAACTAAAGACAGCAAATCAACCCACAATCCTCATTTTCAATAAACAAGACCAATATCTAGCAGATGAGCGTGCTAGCATCTTGCTGTCATTGAAACAGCGGATGCCTGGTAATGTAGTCGCAACGGCGGCTTCTCCTATACCCATCAAAGTCAGGAAGTATGAGGATGATGGTTCTGTGCAAGAGTGGCTGGAACAGCCAGCATCAGACATCCAACAGTTGACGCAGCGATTAGATGAGGTTTTGGTACAGCAAGGGCAAAATCTGGTTTGGACAACTACCTACAGAAAAACTCAATTGCTCAAAGCTGAAGCGAAAAACTGGTTAAATGGAGTCAGAAGCGATCGCGCTACCCCAGTTATAGAACAATATCAATGGATAGCTGCGGCGGCTGCCTTCGCCAACCCCGTACCAGCACTTGATATCTTAGCAACTGCGGCAATTAATGCCCAGATGGTAATAGACTTGGGTAGTATCTATCAGCAGAAATTTTCTTGGGAACAGGCGCAAACTGTCGCTGGAACGATGGGAAGTTTGATGCTGAAGTTGGGTTTGGTGGAAATTTCTACAAAGGCTGTTAGTACTGTCCTCAAAAGTAATGCTGTCACTTTTGTGGCTGGTGGTTTGGTGCAAGGAGTAAGTGCAGCTTATCTCACCAGAGTTGCAGGGTTAAGCTTAGTTGAATATTTCCAACAACAGGAAATAGCTTTGGATTCTGGAAATGGCTTGAATTTGGATAAGTTGCGGCAAACTTTGCAAAAGGTATTTCAGCAAAATCAGCAGATGGCTTTTTTGCAAGGATTTGTTAAGCGAGGTGTGCAGCGTTTGTTGCCAGAGGCGCAGCAGGGTGAACTTATTGGTGCTGAAAAGGCGGTTGGATAATCTCACGCAAAGGCGCAAAGTTTTCTTAGCGTCTTTGCATAAGGATATATTTATATAAGTTTAAAAAGCATCTAAGTCATTTTCAGAGTATCCAGTATTTGCAAATGTAAGAGTACCCGTCGCTTGCTTATGAATGAGGTTTAGCAAGGCATTATTACAGCGTTCTGCAATTTCTGGATATTTATTTGAGTACCATTCAAGTGACGTCATAACAGAAGGATCGCTAATATCAAAGCCGAGTTTCATCAGTTCTTCGGTTTCTTGCAAAGCAAGATTAAAAATTGCATCAATATCTATGAAGGGTTCAGTCATATTTTGAATCCATAGTTTCAATCCCTAATAGGGATTTTGGTTACATTAGAACCGCCCAAAGTTAGAAGCACTGATATATTTGGTTTTCAAGGTACGAGTTTGCGTTAACCCTGAACATAGCATTTACCCTTCGTTTCTTGTTGACTAACTAAATGAGCGATCGCCCGTGTATTTTCTCCTTTTTTGCTGGCTCAGGTTTTCTTGATTTAGGCTTTGAAAACAGCGGTTTTAAAATTGTTTACGTCAACGAAATTTTATCTCAGTTCATGGCAGCATATCGCTATTCACGGGAAGTTCTTAACCTATCATTACCTGAATACGGATATCATCATGGAGAAGCAGCAGATGTTACTAAACTTACTCAAGGAGTAGAAGCACAACGACTCTTGGAGTTAGTAAAAGACTGTCGCAAATTTAATTATATTGTTGGTTTTATTGGTGGCCCTCCCTGTCCAGATTTTTCTATTGGTGGAAAAAACAGGGGAAACTTAGGGGATAATGGTAAGCTTTCGGCTAGTTATGTTGAGTTAATTTGTCGTAATTTGCCAGATTTCTTTTTATTCGAGAATGTTAAGGGTTTATGGAGAACGAAAAAGCACCGTCTATTTTTTGAATGGCTCCAGCAAAAATTACATCAAGCAGGTTATATTTTAACAGAACGATTAATTAATACTATTGAATACGGTGTACCTCAAAATAGAGAGAGAGTTATTTTAATTGGATTTCAAAAGAATTTCATCAAAAATATAGGAATAAAAGTTAGTAGTGAAAAATTACTATCTCTAAATATTTTTAATTGGCAAAAATATATTATATATCCTCAACAAAAAGTTTTTGCTTATCCTTGGTGTAAGCAAGAACCATTTAAAGAAGATTCTCTACTACCTTGTCCTGATAATATTCCTCAAGAATTAACTGTTGAATATTGGTTTAGAAAAAATAATGTACTCAAGCATCCTCATGCTCAACATTATTTTCAACCAAGAGCAGGTATCATCAGATTTGCCTCTGTGGATGAAGGAGATGATTCTAAGAAATCCTTTAAACGTTTGCACAGATGGCGTTACTCGCCAACAGCTTGTTATGGCAATAATGAAGTACATTTACATCCTTACAAAATCCGTCGAATTTCTGTGGCAGAAGCTTTAGCTATACAATCTTTGCCAGCAAATTTTATGCTTCCAGAAAATATGTCCCTCACCAATATGTTTAAAACGATTGGTAATGGTGTGCCATATCTAGCATCTCAGGCATTAGCTCAAACTATTATTGATTTCTTAAATCTAGGTACACACGAAAAGTTTGCAGATAAAACCTAGCTAGAAAAGCATTTTCAGGATATTCATAACAAATATGGGTTAATATATGAGAAACGACTTAAATTTTTATAAAGATTAATAATCAATTACTGGCAAAAGGCACGATGGCAGCAGACTATCCAGACATTGATATCGCGCCATTTATTGATCATGCCCTGTTGATGCCAACGGCTACCTCAGAGCAGGTTGAGCAATGGTGTGAGGAAGCATACAGATTTGATTTTGCGGCGGTTTGCCTTTACCCTACTCATGTCAAGCTAGCAGCAGAACTTCTCCACGGTAAAAATCCAAAAGTTTGTGCTGTGATTGGCTTTCCATCGGGAGCGACAACTCCAGGCGTTAAGCTATATGAGGCTCAAGAAGCTGTGGAAAATGGAGCCTCTGAGTTGGATGTGGTGATCAACTTAGGCTGGTTGAAGGCTGGCAAAACTGAGCAAGTGCATCGGGAAATTGCCGAAATTTGCGAGGCAACCGGGCAAACAGTCAAGGTAATTTTAGAAACCAACCTGTTGACTGATGCGGAGAAAAAATTAGCAGCAGAATTATCTATGGATGCAGGAGCAGCATTCTTAAAAACCAGTACAGGTTGGAATGGTGGTGCGACTGTAGCAGATGTGCGGTTGTTAAAAGAAGTGGCAAGAGAAAGAGTAGGAATTAAAGCTTCAGGGGGTATTCGTACTGTCAATCAAGCCCTAGACTTAATCTTAGCGGGTGCTACTAGATTGGGCACATCTAGTAGTATCGATTTGATCCGCCAGCGCGATAACCTGGAGAAGGGGGAATAGTTATTTGTCTTTGTCATTTGTCCGTTGTCCTAACCTCATGACTAATGACCAATGACCGATGACTAATGACTAATGAATAATGACTAATGAGTAGAACCTATAAAGCAACTGGAATTAATCTCAAAACCCAGGTGCTAGGAGAATCGGATAAAATAGTGACAATTTTGACACGCGAGTTTGGTCTGATTCGAGCAGTTGCACCAGGGGCACGCAAGCACAACTCTAGCCTTGGCGGTAGGAGTGGCATGTTTGTTGTAAATGAACTACTGATTGCCAAAGGGCGATCGCTCGATAAAATTACTCAAGCACAAACGTTAAAAACTTATCCAGGTCTAGCTAAAGATTTGGGTAAACTCGCAGCTGGCCAGTATTTAGCAGAAATAGTCCTGAGTCAAGCTTTAAGCGAACAACCCCAAGAAGAACTCTATGAGTTATTCAATGAACATCTCAACCGACTAGAAATATTACCCATAAAAGAGACCTCTAGTATTTTTGCATACCTGGCTCATGGGTTATTTCACCTTTTAGCTTTGGGGGGACTGACGCCGCAAGTCCAAGCCTGTTGTCTAACTCAGCACCCTCTCAAGCCAAACTTGATAGATCCTCACTGGCAGGTAGGATTTAGCATTCCTGCTGGTGGAACGGTTTGCTTGGAAGCTTGGGAACGCTTACGAAAACAGAGGGCTATAGGAGTAGAGGAAAATATAACTCCTACCAAAGTAGCTAATCACCCAGTTAATCCATCACCTCAAATATCCAATTCCCAAACAGTTGTTGTCCATAGACAAGAAATACCAGTAATTTCTAGCCGCCTGAGTGCAACAGAACTAACTATGCTCCAACAGCTGTCACAACCAGAGATAATGCAAGTTAATGCTGCTAAAGATGATGCCTGGTTATCTGTTGAGCAAGTTCTGCGCCAGTATGCTCAGTATCATTTAGGTCGCCCTATTCGCTCTGCTACCTTGATCGACTCTTATTTTGCTGCCTACCATGATGCAACCGTCTGATTTGGATAACAAGATCCTGCCTTTGTCACCAAGCTACGCCACAAGACAGAATAGAGCATCAGTGCCCATAGTCAAAAATCACTTGAGTGCTATTCCTAAGCCAACACCTCATCAAATTAATGGTCGAGAAATGTCCTCAGAAGACGTTTCTCAAAAAGATCAGAGTTGGCCTTCAGAAATACCAACAACTGAAGTTCCTCAGCAATCAGAAAAACAATCTGATGACCAATCAAATACAACCCAAATCAATGATCATGGCGATGCCTACGGCGGGTTGCACCAACGCAATGGGCAAAGTTCGCCAAAAGAACCGCCAAAATTAGATGCTTCCGATTCTGACGGCTCAGCAAAATCAGGAAATACAGAACACCAAGGGTTTTTACCTGTACTAAAAAACCCCAATTTTTTAGCTCTTTGGGGTGGTCAAGTTTTCTGTCAATTGGCGGATAAAGTTTATTTAGTATTGATGATTGCTTTGATTAACACTCAGTTTCAAACGGGTGATCAGAGCATTAGTGGTTGGGTATCAGCGCTAATGATGGCCTTTACCATTCCAGCCGTGCTATTCGGTTCTGTAGCTGGTGTGTTTGTAGATCGCTGGTCAAAAAAGGCTGTGTTAGTGGCAACGAATGCTTGGCGAGGCATTCTGGTTTTAGGAATTCCTTTTCTACTATGGTTAACTCATAATTGGAAACCCATAGGCGTGTTGCCTGTAGGGTTTGCCATTATCTTGGGTGTAACTTTTTTAGTGTCTACGCTGACGCAGTTTTTTTCTCCAGCAGAACAGGCGGCAATTCCTTTGGTTGTAGAAGAACAGCATTTACTTTCAGCTAACTCGCTGTACACCACAACAATGATGGCGTCGGTGATTGTGGGTTTTGCTGTTGGAGAACCCTTATTAGCAGTAGCTGATGGAGTTTGGCAGCAACTTGGCGGTAATAATGGACTAGGTAAAGAACTTTTGGTAGGCGGAAGTTATGCGATCGCTGGCATAATTTTGATGTTACTGGTGACTCACGAAAAACACCACGCTCCCGAAACAGAATTTCCTCACGTATTTTCTGACTTGCGGGATGGTTTGCGCTATCTTAAAGCAAATCATCGGATTCGTGATGCTTTGTTGCAATTGATTATCCTATTCTCTGTATTTGCAGCGTTAACTGTTCTAGCTGTTCGTATGGCAGAAATCATTCCCAACTTGAAAGCTTCACAATTTGGCTTTTTATTGGCAGCAGGTGGCGTTGGGATTGCCGCAGGCGCAACAATTCTCGGTCAATTTGGTCAACGTTTTTCCTACAACCAACTCAGCCTCTGCGGTTGCATCGGCATGGCAACTTCACTGATCGGATTATCAGTATTTACAACACATCTGTGGATGGTTCTGCTACTAGTAGCGATGCTGGGTATTTTTGGTGCGCTGGTAGGTATTCCCATGCAAACTGCAATTCAAACAGAAACTCCACCAGAAATGCGTGGTAAAGTTTTTGGTCTGCAAAACAATGTGATTAATATTGCTCTTTCTTTACCTCTGGCATTAGCAGGTTTAGCAGAAACATTTGTCGGATTACAAGCAGTATTTTTGGGATTAGCAGCGATCGTCTTTTCAGGAGGCATCTTAACCTGGTATAACTCTCATGAGTAGCTATCAGTAAACAGGAGTTATGAGGACGGCTAGCTGAAAACCCTTGAGGAACAGGCGCACAGCGCCGTATTCCGTACTTTAGGCAAGGGATGAAAGCTGCTAGAAGGCGTTTACGCCTCTGTAACGTTTTCAATCACGTTGTTGTTCAATATATCGTTTTACCGATTCTGTGCTGATGTTTCCAGCAGTGGATACAAAATAACTGGGTGTCCACAGTGTTGGTAATTTGAGCAATTCGGGAAATTCTTTTCGCAGGTGATGGCTAGCCCTCCCTTTAATTTTGTTCATCATTTGAGCAGGATTATCTATTGGTTTGGCATTTAAAAAAATATGCACATGGTCGGGCATAATCTCCATTGCAATAATTCGCCATCTGTTCTCATTGCAAATATCACAAATGATTTGCTGTAATCGTTCCGCTATTTCATTAACTAAAACTTTTTTTCTACGTTTAGGGATAAAAACAAAGTGGTAGTTAAGTAATGATATAGCATTTCCTTCGTGTCTATATTCATCTGCTGTAAAAGTAGCCATTTTACGGAATAACCTATTGCAGTATTGTATATAGATATAGTATAATTGACATAAAACATAAACAGCAAGGAGGTGATTAAGTTGCTAGTTTTAGAGTACAAAGTTAAAGCCAAAAAACTTCAATATTTAGCTATTGAGGAAGCTATCAAAACTACTCAATTCATTAGAAATAAGTGTTTGAGATATTGGATAGATGCGCCAAAAGAGGCAAAAATTGATAAGTTTGCTTTGAATAAGTATTCAACGGAACTACGCAAAGAATTTAAATTTGTGACTAACCTAAATTCAATGGCTGTGCAATCAGCAGCCGAAAGAGCATGGTTGGCAATATCAAGGTTTTATGACAATTGTAAAAAGAAAGTATCCGGTAAAAAAGCGGAAAACGCGGTCTTGGGGTTTCCCCAAGTGGAGCGATTTTCCAAGACAGGATATCCGAGATTTCAGCATGATAACCGCTCAGTTGAGTACAAAACATCAGGATGGAAGCTAAACTCAAACAAACGGCGTATTACCATTACTGATAAAAAAGGTATTGGTGAGTTGAAATTGTTAGGCAAGTGGGATATTCAAACCTACCCGGTTAAGTCAATTAAGCGTGTTAGATTGGTACGCCGTGCCGATGGTTACTACTGTCAATTTTGTGTTGATGTCGAAGTTTCAGATATTCAGCCATTGACAGGTAATGAAATCGGTTTAGATGTTGGGATTGAAAGTTTTTACACCGATTCTAACGGTCATCAAGAGGCTAATCCAAAGTTTTTAAAAAAGATTGAAAAATCAGTTAAGCACGCTCAAAGACGCATTTACAAAAAGAAAAAAGGTTCATTAGGACGTAAAAAGGCTAGAGCTATATTTGCCAGAAAGCACCTAAGAATAAGTAGGCAACGGAATGAACACGCTAAGAGAATAGCGCGTAACGTGTGCAAGTCTAACGACTTAGTAGCCTATGAAAACTTACAGGTACGTAATTTACTCAAAAACCATTGTTTGGCTAAGTCAATTTCTGACGCTGGCTGGTATTTGTTTAGGCAGTGGATTGAGTATTTTGCTGGTAAATTTGGTAAGTTAGCAGTTGCTGTAGCACCACATTACACCTCACAAAAATGTTCAAATTGTGGTGTGATTGTGAAAAAATCTCTATCAACCCGCACGCATGTTTGTAGCTGTGGCTGTAGTTTGCATAGAGACGAAAACGCAGCAATTAACATTTTAAATCTTGCTAGACTTGCTAGGGGTGGGCAACCCCAAAGTAACGCTGTAGGACTCGTGACCTCTACTTTGCTTGGTGAAAACCTGGTAGAGCAAGTGACGAGGCAGATTACAGAATCCCCGTACCTTTAGGTCGGGGAGTGTCAATATTCCTTATCTTGACAGATCAAAAATTTATTTAAAGCTTTTGTGTTCATGGTAAACTAAACTCTATCGCGGTTTATCACATACTTGCTGGGATCAATCTGACACTAGCCAGAGTAAGTTGTTTAAATATATAAAAACAACTTCATAAGTAGAATAAATCAAGCCATAAATCCACATTTTAATAAGTTGCAAGTCAACTTGTTAGAGGAATTATGGTTAAACTTTATGATAGCTAAAAAACTAGCAAGTATAGCAGATAAAAGAAAAATAAAAGCTCAAAACAAATAATAAAACTAGCTTTTCTTAATAGCTAAACAAAGAATGCGTATAGCTTGGATTGGAAAAAAATCACCATTTTGCGGTAACGTCACCTACAGTAGAGAAATTACAAATGCGTTGCTGGATAGGGGACATCAAGTTAGCTTTCTTCACTTTGCCCAAGAAGAATCAGAACCCGAAAATTGGCCAAATTTTCAAGAAGTCTCTTTACCTTTCATTTATAAATCTCAGGTCTACACAATTCCCACTTTTAAAGCAACTAAAGTTTTAACTCAGTCGCTACGGGAAATTAAACCAGATGTAGTCCATGCATCTTTAACCTTATCTCCTCTAGATTTTGTATTACCAGAAATCTGTGAGGAATTAAATTTACCCCTGATTGCTACTTTTCATACACCATTTGCTGGTAAGGGAGCAAAACTAATCTCAGGGACACAGCTTTTGGCTTATCAACTCTACGCACCTTTTTTGGTTAACTATGATCGCGTGATTGTATTTTCGCAAATTCAGCGAGAATTGATGGCGCGAATGGGTGTGCGAGAAGAAAATATTGCTGTCATTCCCAACGGTGTCGATATTGCAAAATATTCTCCTGGCCCTTCTAATATTAAAAGTGAACTTCAAGCTGATCGCTTGTTTGTCTACCAAGGACGAATTGCGCCAGAAAAGAACGTTGAATTACTCCTCCGTGCTTGGAAACAGGCGGAAATGGGAATAGGTAGTAAGTTATTGATTGTTGGCGACGGCCCTTTAAAGTCGTCTTTAGAACCATTCTATGGCCCAGAATACGGCATCATCTGGTCAGGATTTGTTGCTGATGAAAGCCAGCGGATCGACATTTTACGGGGTGCAGATGTATTTATTTTACCTTCATTAGTAGAAGGTTTATCTCTATCTCTGCTAGAAGCAATGGCATGTGGAATAGCTTGTTTAGCAACAGACGTGGGTGCAGATGGCGAAGTATTAGAAAAAGGAGCTGGTATAATTCTTAATACTAAGACAGTGCGATCGCAATTAAGAACGCTTTTGCCAGTGTGCCAAGACCATCCTGAATTAACAATTTTACTGGGGCAAAAAGCCAGAAAGCGTGTATTAGAACGCTATACTCTTAGCAAGAATGTTACTCAACTCGAAGAACTCTATCAAGAAGTTTTAACGCAGCAACCGATACCGCTGAGCCGTCGAGCGTAGGTAAATCTTACATGTTGAGCCTTGATCAAGTGCGATCGTTGCACTTGATATTATTATTTCTAGGCTAATTTATTCAATGAACGGTAGAAATGCAACGATACTACATCTCTACAAAGGTTTCTGTCTACTCTAAATTGTAATCTACTCTGTAAAAATATGAAAAACTTTCAATAAAGTATTTTAATTTTGATGAAAGACTCTGAACTAAAAATACAAACTAAAAAAGCAATCACTTATATTCCAAAGATATCTTTTAATTCTCCTTGGATTATTATAATTATTTTTTCGGTTCTCGGTTTAATAGGGATTCTCAATCATTCAATGTGGCGAGATGAGCTAAATCCCTGGCTAATTGTCAGAGATAGTGAATCTTTTGGAGATTTAATTGCCAATATTCGTTATGAAGGACATCCTGTTCTATGGTATTTTTCTCTAGCAATTCTGAGAAAAATTGCTGACACACCTCTTGTTATGCAGATTTTTCATTTAATTATTGCAATTATTTCAGTAGCTATTTTTTGCTTATGTAGTCCATTTAAATATCAACAAAAAATTCTTTTTACCTTTGGTTTTTATCCTTTTTATGAATACTGTTTAATTTCTCGAAATTATGCATTTAGTATACTATTTATTTTTACTTTTTGTACAATTTTTTCATCTAGAAAAACAACTTACATTTACTTAGCAGTTATATTGGGTTTGCTAGCTAACAGTAATGCTTACGCTTTATTTGTATCATTTTCTTTATTATTAACTTTACTAGTCGAGTTTTGTTTTGATAGTCAACACCGGAAACAGTATTTTAATCAAAGCCGTATTTTCGACTTATTTTTAAGTATTGCAATTGTTGTATTTTCCTATATTTTATCTATTTATATTATTATTCCTCCGGCAGATAGCTATCTTCATAGTGGGTTAAATAATAATAGATGGTTAATTGAATTAGATATTCATAATTTATTGAAAAGTATTAGCAGATTATTTGCTAGTTATTTTTTGATCATTCCACATAAAAGATGGTTAGATTTAATTATTTGTAACTTGATGGGAATTTTTGTTGTTGCTTTAACATCATTGAAGTTATGCAAAAAGCCTTACCCTCTGTTTTTATACATTATAGGTAATTTTGTAATACTTGCATTTACATATCTAAGATTCGCAGGTACTACCCGACATTTAGGGCATTTTTATTTAGTTTTTATAGCAGCTTTATGGCTAGAAAGCTATTATCAAGAATCCACATTTCTGACTAATAAATTTTCTATTGGAACAAATACAATTAAACTTGTTAAAAAATGGCATCACATTGTTTTTATGTTAATCCTTTATATCCAGTTATTTGTAGGAATTTATAGCTTCTCAAGAGATATAATCATACCATTTTCTGCCAGTCGAGAAACGGCTCGTTATATTCAAGAATCTCAGCTAGATCAGGAGTTTATTGTTGCCAGTCGAGATGCAAATATGGCTCCATTATCAGGTTATTTAAATCGAAAGTTTTATTATCCCGAACTTCAAGGAATGGGAAGCTTTACTCTATTTAATAAAGAACGCCAAAATGTAGAACAATCTGAGATATTAGAACAAATCAGTTCTTTGTTAAAGAATCAAGAGGATAAAAACAGAGTTTTACTTATTTTAAATAAAAAACTAAATCCCAATCGAAATGATTTACAAATTATTCCTATTAAGGATTTTAAGAGAGCTTGGGTAGATAGTGAAAGATATTATCTTTATTTGATATCACACTAATACATTTACAATATTTATTGAGATGCGATCGCCTCAGAGGTCATTATTAGAGTAGAGGGTATCAGAATGCTTGCCCTGAGCGAAGTCGAAGGGCTAAAGGCGGAAGGTTCAGCCGTCTCTGCTGTAGGAGGGGAGATAAGACCAAAAATGGGACGAAAGTCTTATTTGAGGCACTCGCCTGTGAGTACAGAAGCCCCACCCTCTAGCTTTGCTAGGGTGAGGTAGTTCACGAAGACCATCCCAAACTAGTTGGTTGCTCATAAACCCGCTTCAAAGTATTTACATCCCTAACAGAAATCGGTGGTGAGTTGCGAACTTGAGAAAAATAGAGCGCATCAGTTTGTAACGAACTATGTCCCCAAATTCCCAAAGCATGGCCAAGTTCATGACGGGCAGCTGCTTGAATATATTCTCCTGTTTGACTAGGACTCAGCAAGATGGTGAAGCGATGAGATAAAACTTGATTGCTGGTGTACAACTCATAAAAGGTTTGGGCAGAACGCGCACGAGGAATGTTGCTACCTGGTGAAGTTTGTAAAGTTGGGGCTTTTCGCATAATGGTAATATCTGCCCCATCTGGCTGCTCAACTATTGTTAAAAGTAAATAAACACTCCACTCTTGGACGGCTTGTAAAACTTTAGTAACCCATGCTTGAGCCTGTTGTTCGCTAATTGCTTTTGGTGGTTCTACATAGACTTTAACGGGAAACTTTGACCAAACTAAATAACCTACTTGAGTAGGTGAGACTTGGGAAAAATAATCACCACTGTTAGTACTGTCTTGCCATTGGGCTAGTGTGGTGGGTAGGGGGTGAGGTTTTGGTGGAGATGAGAGTGATAAAAAATAGTTTGCTGATAGAGCTTTATTAAAATGGAGATTGGTAAAAATAACTAGCAGCCCTGTGCTAATAGTTAAGACAAGAGCTGCTAGTAAAGGTTGTGTGATGAAATTTTTCAGGGTATCAGGTTTTGGGTGCTGAATTTTTTTCCCCATCTGCCTATTTCTCTATCGCTATTTGGGTAGCCAATTGGCACTTAAAACTACTGTTAAACTAAGAAAAATGACTGTCAAAGCCCAAGTGACTCGGTTTAGGGTATTTTCTGCGCTCTTAGTGCTGCTAAAAAGCTGGGCTTGTCCGCCAATGGCTCCAATACCGTCACCTTTGGGACTATGTAGCAACACCAAAACAATCACACCAATAGCGGAAAATGCCCAAATGCCTTGCACGATACTAGTAACTGTCATGGTAGTAATCTCATCTATAACAAGTTTTAAAACAGGGGAGTCAAGAAACAGTTAACTGTTATTAGTTAACTGTTTCCCAATTTACAGCCCTACTTGCGCGGGGGTGCGGGGGCGTTGTACGTCAAATTCTGCTGGTTTGAGTAGTGATCGCCCGGTCATTTCTGGTGGCTGAGGCAGCTGTAAAATCTCTAGAATTGTGGGAGCAATATCGGCTAACTTGCCATCGCTGCGTAGCTCGACATTTGTACCATGTCCAGGGATTTTGACTTTCTCGCCTTCTACCAAAATTAACGGTACTGGGTTGGTAGTATGAGCTGTCCAAGGATTACCCTCTTCATCTAGCATATACTCAGCGTTGCCGTGGTCAGCAGTAATAATTGCTGTACCTCCCACTTTGCATATACTCTCTACTAAACGACCCAAAACGCGGTCAACGGTTTCAATAGCTGTGACTGTAGCTTCAATTTGACCTGTATGCCCCACCATATCTGGGTTGGCATAATTGATCACCACCAGAGAGTATATCCCTTTTTTGATGGCGGCGATCGCAACTTCTGTAACTGCGTCTGCTGACATTGCCGGGGCTTTGTCGTAAGTTGCCACCATTGGACTGCTTACCAGTTCTCGGTCTTCTCCAGCAAACGGTTCCTCTAGACCACCATTAAAGAAGTAAGTAACATGAGCGTATTTTTCTGTTTCGGCGGTGCGAAACTGCTTGAGATCATGATTAGCTATGACTTCTCCCAGAATATTACTTAAATTCTGCGGTTCAAAAGCTATAGATACTGGTAGGTCTGGATCATACTGAGTAAAAGTTACAAAAGACAGTGGTTTGATTTGCTGTCTTTCAAAACCGTTAAATTTGGGGCTGACAAAAGCTTGAGTAAGTTGTCTGGCGCGATCGGGGCGGAAGTTAAAGAATATCACCCCATCCCCTGGTTCTAATGCGCCGGGAGCAATGCGGACTGGGACGACAAACTCGTCGGTCACTCCTTCGGCGTAAGATGCTTGCAAGACTTGTAAAGCCTTGAGACCGCTACCTGCACTATCTTGTGTAATCACATCATAGGCGCGTTTAACTCGATCCCACCGGCGATCGCGATCCATTGCATAGTAGCGACCACTCACAGTAACTATCCGCCCAATCCCGATGCGGTCTATGTAGTCCTCTAAAAGAGTGATTGCTTTTACACCCTCGGTTGGCGTAGTGTCACGACCATCAGTAATGGCGTGGATACAAACCTCGGAAAGTCGCTGATCCTTGGCTAAGTCAAGTAGTCCAAATAGATGAGTGATATGCGAATGCACCCCTCCCTCAGAACAAAGCCCTATTAGATGCAGCTTGCCATTGCGAGAGCGAACTTCTTGACAAACTTTAACCAGCGCTGGGTTGGAAATAATGGAACCGTCTTCAACCGCATCAGAGATACGGACTAATTCTTGTGGTACCACTCGCCCAGCACCAATGTTCAAATGACCAACTTCCGAGTTACCCATTTGACCATCTGGCAACCCGACGGCTTTTCCTGATGTGCGGATGAGAGTATGCGGGTAAGCTGTCCATAAACTTTCCATAATTGGAGTTTTAGAGGCAGCAATAGCGTTTCCTCGCGTTTTTTCGCAGTAGCCCCATCCGTCTAAAATGACTAGCACCACAGGAGCAACAGGTGCTTTGGTCATAGTAAAATTGCCCTTTACTTTTTGTAATACCCGAATGATACCATTGCTAATCCCTGCCGCAAGTGAATTTCTGCTTATCACCTTCTTTTATGAAGAACTTGCAGTTTTTTTAGACATTTTTTAATGTTTAGTAATTTTTGTATGGTATTTTTTAGGGTAATAAGTAGTTGGGCAAAATTAAATTCATTCGTGGAGAGAGGGAGTAGGGAGTAGCAGAACAATGTACGTAATTAATTCTGTCTAAACATTTATCAGGTTCCGTTGGAGATTTACTCATTAGAATTGACGCACAGATGCGGGGACACGGAAGCTTTAAAACCCCACTTCTTGTGGGTAGATGAGTTTCTTCTATTCCCTTTATTTACGTTTTCCACCAGCTTTAGCAGCTTTAGCAGCTTTCTTCGCTGCTTTTTCAGCTTCTATTGCAGCTAATTTTGCTAGCTCTTTTTCCTCAGCAATTTTCTGAAGATAATAATGGTAATCTCCTAAATAAACGCGGAATTCACCATCACGAATTTCGACTATTTTATTAGCTACTTGCGAGATAAAATAGCGGTCATGGGAAACCACGATCGCTGTGCCATCATAGTTTTGCAGTGCTTCTTCCATCATTTCTTTAGCTGGAATATCTAGATGGTTTGTCGGCTCATCTAAAATAATCAAATTCGCGGGGCGTAAGAGCATTTTTGCCAAAGCTAGGCGAGCTTTTTCTCCTCCACTCAAGGCTCCAACTGGCTTAAATACTGTGTCACCAGTGAACAAAAACCTTCCCAAAAGTGTGCGAACTTCTTCATTTTTCCAATCGGGAACTTCATCATGGATCGTTTCCATGACGGTTTTTTTCAAGTCTAAAGCCTCTGCTTGATTTTGCTCAAAGTAACCAGGAATAACATTATGATCGCCCAATTTGACAATGCCTTCTGTGGGTTGTTCCATCCCCATAATCACGCGCAGTAGCGTAGATTTTCCTGCACCATTAGGGCCAAGAAAAGCAATACGATCGCCTCTTTCAATCAGCAGATTCGCTCCCAAAAACAGAATCTTATCATCATAAATATGAGTTAAATCCTTAATTTCTACCACCTCTCGTCCGCTGCGGGGTGCATCAGGAAAGCGGAAGTGTAACGTTCTCACACTCGCTGTCGGTGCTTCAATGCGTTCGACTTTTTCGAGTTGCTTTTCCCGGCTTTTTGCCTGAGTACTGCGCGTCGCACTGGCGCGAAATCTATCTACAAAGGCTTGTTGTTTGTCTAATTCTTTCTGTTGACGTTCAAAGGCGCTGAGTTGTGCTGATTGATTTTCGGCTTTTTGTTGCAGGTATGTGGAGTAATTGCCAAGATAGGTAGCGGAAACACCGCGTTCAGTTTCGACAATTTGAGTGCAAAGACGGTCAAGAAACTCCCGGTCATGAGAAACTATGACCATTGGAGTCGTCAGCCCTTTGAGGTAATTTTCCAACCACTCAATGGTTTCTAAATCCAGATGGTTAGTTGGCTCGTCTAGCAGCAATAAGTCGGGTGCTTGCAAGAGGATTTTACCTAAACTCATCCGCATCTGCCAACCACCACTGAAGGCGCTCACAAGGCGATCGCCATCTTCTACCTGAAACCCCATCTCTGGTAAAATTTTACCGATGCGTGCATCTAAACCATAGCCATCCAAGCCTTCAAATTGCCGCTGCAAGCGATCTAACTTATTAATTAGTTTATCCAGTTCTTCTGGGCTAGCTACCTCCATATCTCGCTGTACTTGTCCGAGAGATAACTGTACTTGGTTAGCTTCCTTAAAGACTGTCCAAAATTCTTCTCTAACAGTGCGACTGGGGTCTACTTCAAATTCCTGGTTGAGGTAGGCTATGTGTAAGCTAGATGGACGAATAATTTCGCCAGCAGTGGGTTCAATTTCCCCAGTGATAATTTTCAGTTGGGTAGATTTTCCCGCACCGTTGACACCGACTAAGCCGATGCGATCGCCTGGTTTGACTTCCCAGTTGATATCTTTGAGAACTTCGCCTGTAGGATAAATTTTACTGATATGTTCTAGTCGCATCATCGAGTTTCTCTCAGGTAGGAGTGGGTGGTTGAGGACGAAGTAATAACACCGCTTCCAATATTAACAAAAATTAACTTGCACTTCTACGAAGTAAATTGGGGTATCGTCTGTTTATGTGCAGGAATTATCCTTCCCAGTCTTGACGAGTATCGCACAGAAAATTGTCTGCGATCGCATCATCAAATAGATAGGGGCAATGTTCTGGAAAAGTTCGTAATGGTAAGTTAGTTTCTCGTAGTGCCAAATCGACTCCCGCTTCAAACCCATCTAACAAAACTTCTTCTATTCGAGACTTTAAGCTAGGGTTATGTCGCAGATGCCTGCGGATGGCGCGACGCTGTTCTCGAATTGTTAAAAACCAACTGCGAGAGCGTTGTTCGGGTTGATACTCCCATTTCAAGAGATGACCGAGTAATACACTTAGACGGCTTACGAGTTCCCGATATTCCTGTCTGCCCAAAGCTTGAATTTCCTCTTGCAGGTGTTGCCAGTCTAGTTCCGTAACCAGCCTCTGCTCTAACGCTTTAGCCTGCTGCTGTGTCCAGCCATAGAAGTCTTGTTCATACAAAAAAGGTTTGTCCATAGCTTCTTAGATGATCCCAGTGAAATGGAAAATGCACTCCACGCGATATGAGAAAACCACCTGTGTGTTAAAAGTAACAATACAACAAGTGGTTTGACAGGATTTTTAACGGCAAAAATTAGTTAGTGGCAGAAGTTGCTAACTCCGCCAGCCGTTCTTGCTGATCTAAAGAGATACAAGATTGGATTACTGTCTCTAAATCCCCTTCCAAAACGGGGTTAAGAGAATAGTTTTGACCTAAACGGTGGTCGGTAACGCGGTTATCTTTGTAATTATAGGTGCGAATTTTTTCCGATCGTGATCCTGTACCTACTTGCGATCGCCGCATAGAAGTTACAGCCTCTTGTTGTTCACGTAACTTCATCTCATACAACTTTGCCCGTAGAATCTGCATCGCCCGTTCTTTGTTTTGCAACTGGCTACGTTCTTCAGTACAGAAAATTCTAATTCCTGTAGGTTTGTGCATCAAGTCAACTGCTGTTTCCACCTTGTTGACATTTTGCCCGCCAGCACCACCAGAACGAGCTGTAGTCATTTCAATATCTTTGGGATCAATATGAATCTCTACATCATCTACTTCTGGCATAATTGCTACTGTGGCAGTTGAGGTATGAACTCGTCCCCCAGCTTCAGTTGCTGGTACACGCTGCACGCGATGTACTCCTGCCTCAAACTTCAGCTTGCTATAAACGCTCTCACCCTGAATTTCCAGGATTACCTCTTTGAAACCGCCCATTTCTCCGAGTGATTCACTCACCAGTTTTACTTTCCAGTTCTGGACATCGGCATAGCGGGAGTACATTCGCAGTAAATCACCAGCCCAGATACTCGCCTCATCACCACCAGTGCCAGCACGAATTTCCAACATGATGTTTTTATCATCGTTGGGATCGCGGGGTAAAAGCAAGATTTTCAAGCGAGTTTCTAAATATTCCAGCTTTTGTTCTAACTCATCTACTTCCAGGGCAGCCATTTCTTGGAGTTCTAGATCACTACTTGCCTCTTTGAGTACTTGACGTGCCCCTGTCAAGTCTTCCTGGGCAGTTTTCCAAGTTTCGTAAGTATCGACTACCTCTTCCAAAGAAGAACGAGACCTAGCAATTTTTTGATATTCATCGGGATTTTTGGCCGTATCAGGGTCTGCCAAGCGACGAGTCAGTTCATTAAAAGTTTGTTCAACGGATTTTAATTTCTCCAGCAGGTATGTTTCAGCCATGAAAATACAACACTCCTTAAAATAACAAGTTGGCTCAGCAAAAAATGACAATCGACCCAGCAACTGATGCAGGGCCGTCGTTAACAGCAGAGCCAACCCGCTACTTTTTCTTTTTGCCGCCGGAGGTTTGTTCGCTTGACATACCGTATTTGCGAAGGAAGCGCTCAACACGACCTTCGGTGTCAATAATCTTCTGAGTACCAGTGTAAAAGGGGTGGTTTCCAGACCAAACATCTACGTGTAATTCTGGTTTGGTAGAGCCAACAGTCATCACAACTTGACCGTTGCAGTAAACTTTTGCGTCTGGGTACCACTTGGGATGAATATCAGATTTAGCCATTGTTCATTTGTGGTGATTCTATAAAAATTATAACTTTTTTGGGACTGGGGGTTGGGGAAGACGCAAAGATGGGGGGACGCGGAGAATAATCAATGACAAATGACAATACCCGATCCCCAATCGCTTATCGCTTGGAGTACTGAGGTGCTTTCCGGGCTTTGTGTAAACCATACTTTTTGCGTTCTTTTGCCCGAGGATCGCGAGTTAAGTAGCCTTCTATTTTCAGAGGTGAGCGGTTGTCTGGGTCTAGCTGGCATAGGGCACGGGCAACTCCTAAGCGAATAGAATCAGCCTGACCTGTTAAGCCACCACCCTCAGCTTTTACCAAAATGTCGTATTCGTTTTCTAGTCCCAAAGTTTCCAGAGGAGCTTTGATCAGACCAAGGTAGTTAGCGTTGAATTGGAAATACAAATTTCCATCTTTGCCATTGACAATAAATTTCCCCTCACCGGGAATTAGACGTACTCGTGCTACTGCGGATTTGCGTCGGCCAGTACCCCAGTACACAGCACGCCCACTAGTGGTTTCTGCTACTACCATTAACTTTCTGCTCCAGGAATTGTATTAATCTTGAGTTCTTTAGGTTTTTGGGCTTCGTGAGGATGAGTCGGCCCTGCGTAGACTTTGAGTTTGGTGAACAGCTGCCTACCCAGACTATTTTTAGGTAGCATACCTTTGACAGCGTGTTCTACAATCCGTTCTGGAATGCGCTGTTGCAGTTTGGCGAAGGTTTCTGTCTTCATCCCGCCAGGACGACCTGAGTGGTTACGGTAAACTTTTTGGCTACGCTTTTTACCTGTGACGGCTACTTTTTCAGCATTGACCACGATTACGAAGTCGCCTGTATCCAGGTGGGGAGTGTATTCTGCTTTCTTTTTGCCTCTGAGTACCATAGCGATTTCGCTGGCGAGGCGGCCTAAGCGCTTGTCTGTAGCATCGACTACGTACCACTCACGCTCAAGAGATTCTTGAGGGGGAAGGTAGGTTTTGTTGGTTGTCATTTGTCGTTTGTCCTTTGTTATTTGTCATCCCTTTGACTTCTGCTTTCAGAGACGCTGCGCGAACGCTCAGGGCAAGTTGTGATTTGTTTCCTTTGTCATTCACTAATGACCAATGACGAATTCTGGCAGAGTGTCATACCAGATCTCTGGGGAAAAGGGAAAATTGGGATAGCCGACTCGTAATAAGCATAAGCCTTGGGCAGGTGCGGCGTGTTTGACTTCTTCTCGACGTTGTTCTTTCCACAGTTCAGTGAAGCTAGTCAGCGATCGCTGTTTGCCACCGACTTGTACTAACATTCCTACTAATAGCCGCACCATGCCGTATAAAAATCCATCTGCTTGAATTTCAATATGGAGAAATGGCCCCTTGCGACGACACTCTGCTGCTTGCACTTCTACCCAAGAATGCGCTCTTTTGGAGCCAGCGCGGTGAAAAGCCGCTAAATGGTGTTTTCCCATCAGTGGTTTCAAGGCAGCTTGAATTAAGCATTCATCCAGGGGTGCATGATAATAATGCCAACTGAAGGGTTCGACGAATAAGTTCGGTCTGCCTTCAGTGTATATTGTGTAGCGATACCGACGATACGCTGCACTAAAACGAGCGTGCCAACGGTTGTCTACACTAGCTGAAGCCCTGATCAAGATATCTTGGGGCAGGTAGCTATTGAGAACTGTTGCCCACTTGTGTGGTGGAATCATGCTTGCTGCTTCAAAATGGGCGACTTGAGCAGCTGCGTGAACTCCGGCATCGGTTCGCCCGGCACCGTGTAGTGTCACATGATACCCCACAATTTTAGCGATCGCTGTTTCTATCTCTTCTTGGACAGTGCGATGCTGCTTTTGCCTTTGCCAGCCATGAAAATGAGTGCCCAGGTATTGAATTACCAGGGCTACTCGTTCGGTAGGTTTAGGCTGGTGGCTTTCTAGCATAAAGAATTTGGTTATTTGTCATCTGTCCTTTGTCGTTACTAATGACCCTACGGGTTCGCTAGTTGCTCATGGGGAAAACCCCCAAGACCGCACTAGCTCACCAATGACAAATGACTTATACCAGTTCAATTATTGCCATTTGGGCATTGTCACCACGACGCGGCACGGTATGCAGGATGCGGGTATAGCCTCCTTGGCGATTCCCATAGCGAGTGGGTGCTTGCTCAAATAGAGCGTGAACTAATTTTTTGTCGTAGATGTAGCCTAAAGCTTCGCGGCGTGCTGTCAAGGAGCCGTTTTTGGCTAGAGTAATCATTTTTTCCGCTTCCGAGCGTAAAACTTTCGCTCTAATTAAAGTGGTGGTGATGCGACCATGACGGATCAGCTCGGTAGTGAGCGATCGCAATAAAGCGCGGCGCTGGTCGGCTGGTTTGCTGAGTTGTTTGACGCGACAACGGTGGCGCATAATCGTGTACTATATATAACTAAGGAAGGGTTTTTCGCTTATGGATGTTTAGAGCCTCGCTCTTGTGGCAGTGTGATGCCCAAGCGGCGCTGCAAGGCTTCAACTACTTCTTCTGCTGATTTCTGACCAAAGTTCTTGATTTCTAACAAGTCTTCTTGGGTGTAATCTAACAAGTCAGCCACAGAGTTAACTTGTGCCCGCTTGAGACAATTGTATGCCCGGACAGAAAGTTGCAATTCCTCGATGGGAATTTGAGCAGTTGGATCGTCTGGAATATCTGAACCTGTATCTGTTGGTTCTAAGGAGATATCCTTGAGTGGGTTGAATAAATCTACCAAGATCCCAGCGGCTGAAGATAGTGCTTCTTGAGGGGAGACACTGCCATTTGTCCAGACTTCTAATAACAGTCTGTCTTTTGTAATCGAGCCATCTCCACGAGCTTCCTCGACACTATAATTTACCTTTCGCACTGGCATAAATATGGAGTCGATTTGCAAGAAATCTAAAGATGTAGCTTCTTCACGTCCTCGCTCTACTGTGCGATATCCTTTGCCTCTCTCAATCCGAAATTCCATTTCTAGTTTTCCACCCTCTGCTAGGGTGGCAACATACTGGGTCGGATCGATGACTTCTACTTCACTGGGCAAATCAAAATGTGCCGCAGTAACTGTTGCTGGCCCGTTAACGAGCAATCGGCCAATCTGAGCTTGAGAGGAATAGCTTTTTAAGATCACCTCTTTCATTCGCATGAGGATTTCTAGCACGTCTTCCCGCACGCCGGTGACTGTGGCAAACTCGTGGGAAACACCTGCAATTCTCACTGCTGTGACTGCTGTTCCCTCCAGATTGGACAATAAAACCCGCCGTAGCGCGTTGCCGACTGTTGTTCCTTGACCGCGCTCTAGGGGTTCTAGAATAAATTTGCTGTAATGGCTCCGACTTTCCTCTGTACTAGACTCTACACATTCAATTTGAAACTGCGCCACGGATTAGCCTCCCTTTTTTCAGGTGCTGCTAGCAGGCAAATCAATTAGTTGCCTGAATGGACACTTGGTTGCTACGGCTAACAGAAGTTTGAGCATCGACTGACGGCGATCATAACTTCGGAAAACTGTCTTTACCAGTGTCCTCCAAAATTTACTTGATGCCCTATGGATTTGGGTATCAAACTGCCAACATGATGATGACGACAGGGTTTGAAGTTCCCGTTAAACTTATAAGTGCGGGTCGTGTCTTGGATTCTCTCTAGATTAGTTGTTCTTCCTCTAAGGAGTTCAACACACTTTTATTTACTTAAGCTTTTTTGTGTTCACAAGCTTTAGCTAGCTGGAACTTTTCGACCCCACTACCCAATTGAGATTTAAACTCGGCGGCGTTTGGGCGGACGACAACCGTTATGAGGTATCGGGGTAATGTCCCGAATCAGGGTAATTTCCAGTCCTGCTCCTTGGAGTGCCCGGATAGCGGTTTCTCTGCCTGCTCCTGGGCCACTGACCATTACCTCAATTTGGCGCATTCCTTGATCGATGGCTCGACGCGCTGCGCTTTCAGCTGCGGTTTGGGCTGCAAAAGGAGTTCCCTTTTTTGCTCCCTTAAAACCGCTAGAACCAGCACTAGCCCAGGAGATAACATCTCCGTTTTGATCGGTAATGGTGACAATGCTATTGTTGAAAGTAGACTGGATGTAAGCCATCCCGTTGGGGACGTTGCGTTTTTGCTTTTTGCCACCGGTTTTTTTAGTCGGTTGTCTCGCCATATTTGTTTAGTTAATTGAAGGTAAAGCTTGCTAAAAACAGCAAGCGTTGCAGAATTATTTACCTGGTGCTTTCTTCTTACCAGCCACTGTCTGCCTTCTCCCCCGACGGGTTCTGGCATTAGTGCGAGTTCTTTGCCCTCTGACTGGTAAGCCCATTCGGTGACGACGCCCCCTGTAGGTACCAATGTCAATTAAGCGCTTGATGTTCATTGCCTCCAAGCGCCGCAAGTCACCTTCAACTTGGTAGTTACTTTCTACTTCTGCTCGTAGGGCTGCAACATCGGCGTCACTCAAGTCTTTAACACGGGTATCTGGATTCACACCTGTTGCCGCGAGGATTTCTTGCGACCGTGATAATCCGATTCCATATATATAAGTCAGACCAATTTCGACGCGCTTATCGCGTGGAAGGTCTACTCCGGCAATACGTGCCACAATGAATCTCTCCCTCTTGTTCTCGCAATTGCTGTTAGAAAAACGTGATTAGTCGCGTCTTTAAGTGTTAATGAGGTTATGTCTTACGTACCTCGCTGTGGTGATGTGAAGGCGTTATCCTTGACGTTGCTTATGCTTGGGGTTAACACAAATCACCATGACACGACCACGACGTCGGATCACGTTACATTTTTCACAAATTTTCTTGACTGAGGCTCTGACTTTCATGCCCTTTGTAGTAGACTCCAAATATTAAATTATAGCATTTCTTGGAAAAATATTTGAGTTTAGTGATTGAGTAAGACCAAAAAAGATGGTTTTGTGGTAAAATTCTCTACATAGATTTACTTTTTCCTTAGTCGGTAGGTAATTCTGCCTTTTGTCAGGTCGTAGGGAGTTAACTCTACTTTGACGCGATCGCCGGGTAAAATTTTGATGTAATTGCGGCGAATCTTGCCAGAAATGTGTGCTAGTACGTTAAAGCCATTGTCCAAGTCAACGCGAAACATGGCATTGGGCAAGGACTCGGTAACGGTGCCTTCCATTTCAATCAGGTCTTGTTTAGACAACTTGTTTTTTCCTCAACTCAACAATCTCCTATTCTGTTGCAGTACATTCATCTGCAAGAGAACATACTTTGATAATTTTTTCAAGCGTTTATTAATATATCTTAGCTAAAGTTGACTTGCTTTCTGTGAGGGGAGTGGGGAGATCAGGAAGGGAGCAGGGGGAAGGTTATATGTAGATCTTCTTTTAGCAGCCTGCTCTTTACCCCATTCCCTCTATCAGTTTAAGAAGCTATGACATTTTGCAGTTTGGTGGTGACTTCTTCTAGGGACTGATTGCCATTGACCATGAGCAGTTTTTGGCGATCGCGGTAATAATCAATCAGGGGTGCAGTTTCGGCGCGGTATACTTCTAGGCGACGACGAATTACCTCTTCGGTATCATCTTTTCGTCCTCTAGTGAGTAAGCGTTCTACTACAACCTCATCTGGAACATCGAGGTTGACTACTTGTTCCCCACCTTGGTGCGTTTTTTCTAGCAACTCTTCTAGGAAAGCTGCTTGTGTCACCTTGCGGGGAAAACCATCAAGAATCCAACCTGAATGAGCATCGGGTTGTTCTAGCCGCTCCTGTACCAAGTCCTGAACTAGCTGGTCAGGGACTAATTCGCCGCTATCTACATAGCTTTGAGCTTTTATCCCTAAAGGAGTTTGCTCTTTCATCGCCTGTCTTAAGATTTCCCCGGTAGAAATGTGGGGAATATGTAAGTGTTGGGCTAAGGTCTGAGCTTGAGTTCCTTTACCTGCTCCAGGTGGCCCCAAGAAGATTAATCGCGTCACTATTGTTTCACCATTCCTTCATATCGCTGAGAAATTACGTAAGTTTGAATTTGCTTAGCTGTGTCAATTGCCACACCAACTATGATTAACAAAGAGGTAGCACCTATGCCTTGAAAAGTCTTCACAGGCAAATTGCTTTCAACAGCTGTGGGGATAATGGCGACTAAACCCAGAAATAATGCACCCAAAAAGGTGAGCCGATTAATGACGCGCTCGATATACTCGCTGGTAGCTTTACCAGGACGAATTCCAGGAATACTAGAACCCATTTTTTTCAAGTTCTGCGCCACATCAACTGGGTTGACAATTAAAGAAGAATAGAAGTAGCTGAAGAAAATAATTGCAATAAAGTAGACCAAGCTATACAGCCAAGAGTTGGGGCCGTTGGGACTGAGATAGTTGTTAACAATCTTCGTCACCTCTGGGTTTTTGGTCACATTGGCAATTAGTGATGGCAAACTGAGGATGGCAGCAGCGAAAATAATCGGCATGACGCCGCCTTGGTTGAGTCGCAGGGGCAAATAACTGCGTTGCTCTGCTAAAACTCGTCTACCTACCTGACGACGAGCGGAAATAATCGGGATCCGACGAATGCCTTCTTGGACGAACACAATCCCGACAATTGTCGCGAGGAATAGTAATACTAATACAATGACGCTACCAACAATTTCTCGACCACCAGCTTGTACCAATTCGATGGTGTCACCCAGAGATTTCGGTAATGAAGCGACAATGTTGATAAAAATCAACAGAGATGCGCCATTACCGATACCGCGTTCGGTAATTAATTCTGATGCCCACATCACGAACATTGAACCTGCTGTGAGTGCGATCGCTGTCTCCGCCACGAAGACTGGGCCTGGTTTTAAGGCGAATTGCTGCAAGAACAGTGCCGAGAAAGCTACACTTTGAATAATTGCCCAACCTAGAGACACATAGCGGGTAATTTGTGATATTTTACGTCTACCTGCTTCGCCTTCGTTTTTCTGTAAATTTTCTAAAGAAGGAATTGCGGCAGTCAGCAATTGGATAATAATAGACGCATTGATGAAGGGCAAAATTCCCAAAGCAAAGACACCCAAAGTGGAAAGTCCCCGCCCGGAAAAGATATCCAACAAACCGAATATGGCATTATTGCTGGAAATGGCTTCGGCAAATTTAGTTCTATCAATGCCAGGCACTGGTAAGAAAATGCCTAAGCGAACCAAAATTAAAATACCGACGGTAACAAGCAGCCTACCTCTTAGCCCAGCTGCTTGAGCCATCTGCATAAAAGTTTCTTGAGCCGTTGGGGCTTTATCTCGACTGATCATAGAGTGCTACCTTTATAGTGAACCAGGCGCTGGCAGCGAGTTGGCTAACATCTAAGTGCGCTGTGCTGGCTCACTATAAGACTTCACAACTCCCACCAGCTGCCTCAATTTTGCTACGAGCTTGGCCTGTGAAAGCTGCTGCTTGCACCTTGAGCGGGACGCTCAATTCCCCATTACCTAAAATTTTCAACGGCCCTTTGACAGCAGTGATAATACCTGCGGCTTTTAGGGAGGTGAGAGTTACTTCTGTATTAGCAGGGAGGGAGGCTAGCTTCTCTACATTAATCGTAGTGTAATTCTTGCGATTAACGACTGGAAAGCCCTTCAACTTGGGTATGCGGCGGTACAATGGCTGCTGACCACCTTCAAAACCTGGTCTGGTACTGCTACCAGAACGAGATTTTTGACCCCGCATCCCTAAACCAGCGCTGGCACCTTGACCAGCAGAAATGCCTCTACCTACACGCTTACGGCGTTTTTTTGAGCCTTTTTGAGGCTTAACGTCATTGAGTCTCATAAGCCAAACATCAGTTATCAGTTACTTGTACTGAGCTAAGTCGAAGTATTCAGTTGTCAATTGTCATTTGTCTCGGCAAAAACTAAAAATTGAGAACAAATGACTACTTAAATGTAGAGATTTTCAATAGCGATACCCCGGTCTTCGGCGACTTCGGCAAAGGTACGCAGTGTAGATAAGGCGTTGACTGCGGCTCTGGCGTTATTGAGTGGGTTATTAGAGCCGAGTTGCTTGGCTAGGACATTACGAACTCCTGCTAATTCCAACACAGTTCGCACTGCGCCACCAGCAATTACCCCAGTACCGGGTGCGGCTGGTCGCATGATGACTTTAGCACCGCCACCGACACCATCAATGGGGTGGGGAATCGAGTTGGATTTGGTGATGGGGATGTCAATGAGATGTTTTTTACCGTCGGCTACGCCTTTTTTGACGGCACCAATTACATCTGAGGCTTTGCCTACACCAACACCAACTTGACCGCGTTCGTTGCCGACGACGACAATTGCTCGGAAGCTGAGTTTTTTACCACCTTTAACTACTTTACTGACACGCCGGATCTGGATAACCCGCTCTTGCCAGGTTGTTTCTTCTTTCTTGGCGCGATTTGCTTTACGACGACCACCTGTTGCCATAATTAATGCTCTCTTAATGTCATGAGTCATTGGTGAGCTAGTGCGGTCTTGGGGGTTTTCCCATGAGCAACTAGCGAACCCGTAGGGTCATTAGTCATTAGTCATTTGTTTGCTATACAAAGGACAATTGACTATGGACAATTTAGAAATCTAAACCGGCCTCGCGTGCGGCTTCGGCTAGCGCTTTGATGCGACCGTGGTATAAGTTGCCACCGCGATCAAAGACTACTTTGGTGATGCCTTTTTCTAGCGATCGCGCTGCGATCAATTTACCAACTTGCACCGAGGCTTCACAGTTCGAGCCTGATGTGATGGTCGATTTCAACTCTGGCTCTACGGTCGAGGCTGCTACTAATGTATGATGTTTTGTATCATCAATCACTTGAGCATAAATATGCTCGTGGGAGCGAAATACGGCTAACCGGGGACGTTCTGGGGAGCCGACGACTTTACCACGAACGCGTCGATGGCGACGTTGTTTTGATTCTCTGCGAGTAAGTTTCATTTTTACTTCTTACCACTCTTACCTGTCTTACCAGCTTTACGTCTCACCACTTCGCCGGCATAGCGGATACCTTTACCTTTGTAAGGTTCGGGTGGACGAACAGCACGAATTTTAGCGGCGGTGTTGCCGACTAATTCTTTGTCAAAGCCACTAACAATGACGTTGGTGTTATTTTCTACGGCAAATTGCACACCTTCGGGCGGAGCAATTTGTACCTGATGGCTGTAACCCATGTTCAAAACTAGGTTACGCCCTTGAACTTGTGCCCGATAACCAACGCCTTGAATTTCTAAGCGGCGTTGAAATCCTTGGGAGACTCCCTCTACCATGTTGGCGACTAAAGTCCGGCTCAAACCGTGCAGTTGTCTTGAGGTACGGGTATCATCCCGACGGTTCACTAGTAATGTTTCCCCTTCTTGGGAGACTATAACGGCCGTGGAGAGGTCGCGCGAAAGTTCCCCTTTCGGGCCTTTCACCACTACCTTAGTGCCATCAATCGCCACTTGTACTTTAGCGGGAATAGTAATTGGACGTTTACCAATACGAGACATGATCTTTTTTGTCCTTTGTTTGTTATTTGTCGTTTGTTATTTGTCTTGCACTAATGACAAATGACTAATGACTACCAAACGTAGCAAAGTACTTCTCCACCCAAGTTTTGACGCCGCGCTTCGCGGTCTGTCATGATGCCACTGGATGTGGAAATAATGGCGATACCGATACCACCTAGTACTCTGGGTAATTCTTTTCTATTGGAGTAAACGCGCAAACCAGGCTTACTGACTCGCTTTAAGGCGGTAATCAGAGGCTGGCGATTCTTACCCTTGTATTTCAAGGAAATCACCAAGTTACGCTTTATACCTTCTCCTGCTTCTTCAAATTCAGTGATAAACCCTTCTTCTCGTAGCACTTTAGCAATACTACGAGTCATTTTTGTTGCTGGCACTTGTGTAGTTTGATGCCGTGCCATGTTGGCATTGCGGATGCGCGTCAGCATATCTGCAATTGTGTCGTTAGCCGCCATCGTTCCCTCTATTAGATGAACTTATTGATCGCGAAAGGGCATTCCCATTTCCTTAAGTAAGGCGCGGCCCTCTTCGTCGTTTTTTGCTGTGGTGATGATAGAAATATCTAGACCACGGATTTGATCGATGCTATCGTACTCGACTTCTGGAAAAATTAGCTGTTCTCTTACACCCAGAGTATAGTTGCCGCGACCGTCAAAACTTTTGGGGCTGATGCCGCGAAAATCTCGAATTCTCGGTAGTGTCAAACTAATAAGTCGGTCGAGAAAGGCGTACATCTTCTCGCCTCTGAGCGTTACCATAATGCCGACAGGCATTCCTTGACGAATTTTAAAGCCTGCGATCGCTTTTTTTGCCCGTGTCACTACTGGTTTTTGACCTGTGATCAGCGCAATTTCGTTGATGGAAGCTTCTAGTGCCTTGGCATTTTGGGCAGCTTCCCCCAAACCTCGGTTAATAGTTACTTTGAGCAACTTCGGTACTTGATGAATGTTGGTGTATTGAAACTGATTAGTGAGCTTGGGGACGATTGTCTCTTGATATAGGCTTTTAAGTCTTGTTGTCGCCATAGTTTTTTGTCCTGTTTATCCCTGGTCTTGGTCAGGGAACCTTTATTTGTCTTACCCTTCGGGAAGCCACCCTCTGGGTGTCTATGTTATTTGTCCTTTGTCCTTTGTCAATAATGACAAATGACCAATGACCAATGACTAATAACTACTTATTTATCCAGAATTTCGCCAGTTTTCTTGAGCATCCTCACTTTCTTGCCTTCTGGGGTGAAGGTGTAGCAAACACGACTAGCGACGTTTTGCTTCGTGGAATAGAGCATGACGTTAGAGCTGTGGATGGGAGCTTCCTGAGTAACGATTTTACCTGATTCCCCTTCTTGCTGGGGTTTGACGTGCTTAGTTTTAATGTTGACGCCTTTGACGACAACTTTACTGAGTTGGGGAAGTGCTTTGATGACTTCACCAACTTTGCCTTTGTCTTTACCGGCAATCACTTGTACGGTGTCACCAGTTTTGACATGCATTTTATGGAATACTTTGGGTGTATTCTTTGTGGTTGCCATTACAGCACCTCCGGCGCCAGAGAAACGATTTTGGTAAAGTTTTTGTCGCGCAATTCGCGGGCAACAGGGCCAAAGACGCGTGTACCTCTGGGATTACCGTCTTTGTTGATGATGACTGCGGCGTTATCGTCAAAACGAATAGTCATACCGCTGTCTCGGTGGATATTGTGGCGGGTGCGGACAATCACAGCTTCCACAACATCGGATTTTTTTACAGCCATGTTGGGTTGAGCATCTTTAACAACGGCGATAATTTTGTCACCGATGAAACCGTAACGTCTGTTACCTGCGCCTAAAACGCGGATGCACATGAGTTTCCGGGCACCGCTGTTATCTGCGACATTGAGATAGGTCTGGGGTTGAATCACGATTTGTCTCCCTTATGGTGGTTGTTAGCAAACTAACAACTATGAGTTTTAAACAGGTTTGACGGTAAGGATTTCTGTAACTTGCCAGCGCTTGGTTTTACTCAGAGGTCTGGTTTCCTGAATCCGCACGCGATCGCCCACTTTGCATTGATTATCTTCATCGTGAACTTTATAGCGCCGGGTTTGAACTACAATTTTGCCGTACTTGGGGTGAGGAGCGCGGTTTTCCACGGCGACTACTACCGTTTTTTGCATTTTATCGCTCACTACCAAGCCAACGCGTTCTTTGACTGCCATAATCTCCTACTTTTCTTCTGTGGGCGTTTGACTTACAGCCCGTTGACGTTCTGCCTCTACTGTCAATAGCTGGGCAAGGCGATGGCGGGCGTGGCGAAATAGGTGAGGTTTTTCTAATTGTCTGGTTGCTTTTTGCAAGCGCAACTGAAACAGTTGCTTTTTAGTGGCGACAATTTCCTCAGCCAGTTTTTCGTCACTTAATTCTCTAGCTTCTGAAATCTTGGGAAGAGGCATAACCTACTCCTGCTCCTGCGGTTGAGTCCGTGCAATGAATTTGGTTTTAATTGGTAGCTTAAATGCAGCCAAGCGCATTGCTTCACGAGCAGTTTCTTCCGAAACGCCAGCGATTTCAAACAAAATTCGCCCTGGCTTAACTACAGCTACCCAAAACTCTGGTGAACCTTTACCAGAACCCATCCGAGTTTCTGCGGGACGCATGGTAACAGGTTTATCTGGGAAAATCCGAATCCAGATTTTGCCACCCCGGCGGATATAACGGGTCATAGCTCGACGTGATGCTTCTATTTGTCGAGAGGTAATCCAAGCGGGTTCTTGAGCTTGGAGGGCAAAATCACCAAAGCTTAGGGTACTTCCACGGTGGGCTAGACCCTCCATCCGTCCGCGCTGTTGTTTGCGGAATTTAGTTCTTCTAGGACTTAGCATGACTAGGTACTGGGGATTAGGGATTAGGGATTAGGGATTGGGGATTAGGGATTGGGGATTGGTTGAAATTCTTACCCACTCCCCAGTTCTCAGTCCCCAGTCCCCGTTTACCCTTCATTTGATCGATCTTCAAATTGCTGGCGACGGCGTTGTTGTTGACGGCGGCGGGGTTCGCGTTCGCGTTCGCGGGTGGCGGTGGGTGGCGGTGGAGTTTCTTCCTGTCCTGGGATGATTTCTCCTTTGAATACCCAGACTTTAATGCCCAGAATGCCGTAAACAGTCTTGGCTGTGCAGTAAGAGTAGTCAATGTCAGCCCGTAGGGTATGTAGAGGTACTCTCCCTTCACGAGTCCACTCTGTCCGGGCAATTTCTGCGCCGTTGAGCCGACCGCTAACTTGAATTTTGATGCCTTGAATCCCGGCGCGTTGGGCGCGTTGAATTGCTTGGCGTACTACTCTTCTGAAGGAAACGCGGCGTTCCAATTGTTGAGCAATATATTCGGCAATCAGATAAGCATCGGCGTCAACTCGTTGGACTTCAACGACGTTAATGCGAATTTGGCGATTGCCACCTAAGAGTTCTTGGAGTCCGGTACGTAATGCTTCTATACCTTGTCCACCACGACCTACGACTACGCCTGGTCTAGCTGTGCGAACTTCTAAGTCGATTTGGTCGGCTTTGCGCTCAATTCGCACTTCGGAAATCCCGGCGTTATTTTGAGCGAGTCTACCGAGCTTTTGTTCTATATATTTACGGAGTTTGTGGTCTTCTTGGAGTAGTTCTGGATAGCGGTCAGGAACAGCAAACCAACGGGATTGATGTTCGTGTGTAATACCCAAGCGAAAACCAACTGGATGAATCTTCTGTCCCACAAATGCTTCCTCTAAAAATTTCTGACTTTAGGCATTTTTTGTGTAATTTTACTTATTCAGCAGCAGCATCAGCGGCTACAGCGAGAGTAATGTGACACGTCGGTTTGCGAATTTGGTAAGCGCGACCTTGCGCTCTGGGTTGGAATCTTTTCAGGACTGGCCCTTGGTCGGCGTATGCTTGGGTAATCACGAGTTGAGTCCGGTCTAACCCAGCGTTGTGTTCGGCATTGGCAGCGGCGCTTCTGAGCAACTTTAATACTGGTTCAGTGGCGCGATAGGGCATAAACTCTAGTATGATCAGTGCTTCGCGATAGGATCGCCCCCGAATCTGATCGAGTACACGACGCACTTTATAGGGTGACATGCGGATATAACGAGCGATCGCTTTGACTTCATTAGTATCAGTAGCCATAATTTTCTCCTTGTCATTTGTCATTCGTCATTTGTCATTCGTCATTTGTCAGCTACAAAGGACAACGGACAAAAGACAAAGGACTAATTACCTACCTGCTTTTTTGTCACTTTTGCCATGACCCCTATAGGTACGTGTGGGAGCAAATTCTCCTAATTTATGTCCTACCATTTGATCGTTGACAAACACTGGAACGTGTTGACGCCCGTTGTGAACAGCAATGGTATGACCAACCATTTGGGGTAATATTGTCGAGGCTCTCGACCAAGTTTTAATTACTTGTTTTTCGTTTCTCTCGTTTAGCTTTTCAATTTTGCTGAGCAAATGGTCGGCAACGAAAGGCCCTTTTTTAAGTGAACGACCCATAGTTAGAAAGTTTTAAGTTTACAAGTTGTCAGTTTTGAGTCTTGAGTTGGGTTATTGGACTCAGCACTCATCACTGAATTAAGACTCACGACCACCACGACCGCGTTTAGACGATTTGCGGCGACGACGCACAATCAATTTACTGCTGGCTTTCTTGGGTTTGCGTGTTTTAGCACCCAAGGCTGGTTTACCCCAAGGTGTAACTGGGCCTGATCTGCCGATGGGGGCCCTACCTTCACCACCGCCGTGTGGGTGGTCAACTGGGTTCATGACGCTACCTCTGACCTTGGGACGGCGACCTTTCCAGCGGTTGCGACCGGCTTTCCCGGCGCTCAAGTTTCTGGCGTCGGTGTTGCCTACTTGCCCAATGGTGGCGTAGCATTCGCGCCGAATCATGCGGACTTCACCAGAGGGTAGCTTGAGGGTTACATAATTGCCTTCTTTTGCCACGACTTGTGCAGTCGCACCAGCAGCACGCACAATTTGACCGCCTTTACCAGCAATCAATTCTACGTTATGTACGCTAGTACCCAAGGGGATGTTTGCTAGAGGTAAGGCGTTGCCATCTTCAATGGGCGACTCAGGGCCAGCAATAATTTTTGTCCCCACTTTCATGCCGTTGGGCTGGAGGATATACCGCTTCTCGCCGTCCTCATAAACTAACAGGGCAATGCGAGCGTTGCGGTTGGGATCGTATTCAATTGCTGTGACTGTGGCTGGGATATTACGCTTATCTCTTTTAAAGTCGATAATCCGGTAAAGTCTTTTATGTCCGCCACCGCGGCGACGGCTAGTAATTCGCCCTTGGTTGTTCCGACCTTTGGCACGGTGTAGCCCGACCGTTAACGATTTTTCCGGCTCGGTTTTGGTGATTTCTGCAAAGTCGGAGATTGTGACTTGGCGTGTGCTGGGGGTATAAGGGCGATAAGAACGAGTACCCATATTTTTAAGTTTTGAGTGCTAAGTTTTGAGTACTAGTTACTGAGTGCTAAGTTTGACAACCCATGACTCGTAACTTTAAAATTAGAGTTCTGGGAATAGAACCTGTCTAATTTTTTCTTCGTCCCCAGGCGCGAGTGTGACAATAGCTCGCTTGTATTGGGGTTTATAACCGACAAATTTACCCACGCGCCGCTTCCGACGCGGGGGAATTGCTGTATTAATTTTTACAACCTTTACTTGAAATAAGTCTTCGATCGCAGCTTTGATTTCTGGCTTTCTGGCTTTGAGAGTCACTTCAAAGGTGTACTTATTTTGCTCCATCAAAATAGTCGCTTTCTCAGTAACGATGGGGCGACGGATTAAATCAGGAAGGTTGCGGGGGTCGAAGTTAGTCACTGTAGACCTCCTTAATTTTCTCTATGGCTGATGTTGTAATGACAACTTT
The DNA here is from genome assembly GCF_059505385.1 of Desmonostoc vinosum. Taxonomy (NCBI): domain Bacteria; kingdom Bacillati; phylum Cyanobacteriota; class Cyanophyceae; order Nostocales; family Nostocaceae; genus Desmonostoc; species Desmonostoc vinosum. The sequence continues at coordinate 9,941 of NZ_JCACKM010000041.1, read as the reverse complement.
GTCAGCGTGCAACAAATCGTAGACGTTTAATTGATTAGCAGCAATTAGCTTTAAATTCTCGATGTTACGGGCTGACAAATATACGTTTTCGGGAAATTCAGACAAAATTAACAGTGTCTTGTTTTCTGGTGCTGCGCCCCAACGAGCTAGTGCTTGTACTAATTCCTTAGTTTTGGGACGGGATAGTTCGTTACTAAATTCTTCTACCACAATCAAATCGTCAGCACGACCGACAAATGCTGTCCGTAGTGCTAGGCGTCGTTCTTTGCGGTTCATTTTCAGTTCGTAGTCTCTGGGTTTGGGGCCAAAGATCACACCACCACCGCGCCATAACGGTGAACGGATAGAACCAGCACGAGCGCGACCAGTACCTTTTTGTCGCCAAGGTTTGCGGCCGCCGCCTCGGACTTCGGAACGAGTTTTTGTACTGGCTGTTCCTTGGCGAGCATTGGTCGTTTGGCGTACCAAGGCTCGATGCACGATATGTGCTGCTGTTTCTTCTTTAGCAGTTCGCAACTCGAAGGAAGTTTCTCCGACTTGCTCGCCTTGCCAATTTTTAATTACACTTTCAACCATGTTCGTTTTTTGTACTTTGTGAGCTAGCGTGGTCTTGGGGGTTTCCCTGATGAGCAACTAGCGATCTTCGCAGCGTCAAGCCTACGGCATAGCTTCGCTTAGAGCGACATAGGAGCGTCACTTGTCGGGTCAGTTGTCTTTGTCATTTGTCAGCCAATGACTAATACTTCGGCTCCTTTCGACTCCGCTCAAGGCAAGCCGCTCAGTACAAGTGACTAAGTGACCAATGACTATTTACCAACTTTGTTTGCTGGCATAATATTCAGCAATGCACCTGGCTTACCGGGCACGGCTCCCTTGATTAACAATAGGTTGCGATCGGCGTCTACTCGCACTACTGTTAATTTCCGAATGGTGACGCTAGTACCACCCAAACGCCCCGCCATCCGTTTACCTGGATAAACACGTCCTGGCGTTGTCCCAGCACCGATGGAACCTGGCGCTCTGTGGTTCTTGGAACCGTGTGACATGGGCCCTCGGCCAAAGTTGTTGCGCTTTTGGTTGCCTGCAAAACCGCGACCGATGCTTGTACCGCTGACGTCTACAATTTGACCTGCACTAAAAATATCTGCTTTAATCTCTTGACCCAGAGCATAATCACCAGAGGTATCGGTACGATACTCGTTGAGGTGACGTAATGGTGGGGCAGAGGATTTTTTTAAGTGACCGAGTAATGGTTGGTTAAGCGCCTTTGGTTTGACTTCGCCATAGCCAACCTGAATGGCGGAGTAACCGTCGGTCTGTTTCGTTTTAACTTGTGTAACGGTGCATGGACCTGCTTGAATCACGGTGACAGGAATCGCTACTCCTGCCTCGTCAAATACTTGGGTCATGCCCAGCTTGGTGCCGAGAATACCTACTGACACAGTAACTGGTTCTCCTTATCTACTTGCTGACCTTGGAATCGGACTCTAGAGAATACGCTTGAAAGCGCTATCTATAAATTTGGGGTAGACCCCGAATTAGGAGCGGTCTTATACCGTTCCATACTTATTTGGACACAAATAATCAATTGTGTCCGCGCTGCTGGGTGACTTTGTTCACTTTCAATCACTAAGTCACCAGAACAGCTAAAATTTCCTTTACCTTGAAAAGGAGTAACCTCTCGAATCAATGCAAGGCGCTACAGCTTGACGCTGCGTGCAGCAATGCTCATATCCAAGCAATTGCTCTGGCACTTCTTGTTTGTAGTGGGACTTAAGCAGTTTTTACCACTCAGTATCCTTTAACTGAGACTGATGCAATGCTATGAAATCAACATTATCGCTCAGTTTCTACTTCACTGATCACCCTAAACTATCGTCTAAGGTTTTACCTACTTTTTCAGGGGTTTCAGGAGGAAGTTGACTTTTTGCTTTGTGGCCAGTCTTAATTTTAGACCACAAGTTTAGTAGTTGACCTCAAGGATTCTCTAGTTTACCAGCCTCCTACCAGTTTCAGCTAGTTTTTTTCCATTTGGAACTAAGTCATCAAATTTTGATGCTTAGGCTAGCTAAAGAAATGGCAATGAAGACGCAACTTAATTTCCATGTTTGGTCACAATCTAATAATATATATCATCTATTTGCTATTGTCTACAAATTTTTTAGGATTTAACGAACTGCCGAGGACGCCGAGGAAGGAGTAGGGAGGTGATTTTTTGCGCTTTCGTTGGCGATTTGGGGGGGAGTGCGAAATCATAAATCTAATTCATAAGTTAATTGTTGAACTTAAGATGACGATTCACGGTAAATAATAGAGATATCTGAGTGGGATACGACAAATAATTTATGGCACTAATTACCACTGGCAATGCTTTCATTCGCGACTTGGAGAAATTTGGCGCTCTTGGTGTGTATGTACCTCTAGAAGGTGGTTTTGAGGGTCGGTATCAACGTCGACTACGTGCCGCTGGTTATACCACTCTCCACATGACTGCTAGAGGATTGGGTGATGTGGCCGCTTATTTGACAGGAGTTCATGGGGTGAGACCTCCTCATCTTGGTAAAAAAAGTACTGGTAGTGGTGCGGCGGTAGGGTATGTATACTATCTACCACCAATCGTTAGTTCGCATGTAGAACAGCTACCACCAAAGTCTCAGGGACTGGTCTTGTGGATTATTGAAGGGCATATTCTTTCCAATCAGGAACTTGAGTATTTGGCGAGTTTGCCGAGTTTGGAACCACGAGTCAAGGTAGTGATTGAGAGAGGTGGCGATCGCGCTTTCCGTTGGACATCTCTGGAAAAAACTCTGTTGGCTAGTTAGTCATTTGTCCTTTGTCATTTGAAATAATTTATAGAAGGCGCGATTAATCGCGTCTTTACTTTTGTTAGACGCAATTAACCGCGTCTAAAAAGCGACGGGGTAGATTAAATCAAATTCCCGGTAGATAATTACACGACAGGAGTCGGCAGGATTTTCTAGTAATTCGTAATCTAAACCGCCTGTAATTTGTGTTACTGGTCGCTTCAGAGGTTTCTCAAATTGATGCCACTCGCGGTTACTCCACTCGAAAACTGCGGCGTCTACTGTGTTTTGTAATTCTGAGCCTAAGAGGAAAAGCTCAAGTTTATCTTTGGTGCTACCAGTCATGAAAAATCTCAGGGAAACTGACTGGGTAATCTGTGGTCTGGGTTCGTTTGCTGCTAGGGTGGTGCAGTTTCCTAGCTGAACATCATATGACTGAAACTGTGGATTTTCCTGCTGCTGCATGTATTGTTCCACCTCGCTAAGGCGATCGTCTAGATGCGGCAATAGTCCTAGCTTGGCATCGGTTAACAACTGGCGAATATTAGAAGGTTGAGTCATTACTGGGTTTGTATCCACTTACCCAGTCAGATTATCGTTTTGTTGACCCCTTGCAAGATAAACTTTGGAAAACTTTGTTTGTTGCTAGTTAACTAGTTCCGTGGGTTTAAGTCTCCCGGTTCCATAATCGACAAGTTTTGTGTTGGGGTCTGTCTGAACCTTACGGCAGTCAGTGTCACTGCTGACTGCTTTTCTCTAGCCTTTTAGTCCAAAGTCCAGAAACTGAATTACGAATTACGAATTACGAATTACGAATTATTTAATCTTGCTGATGAGCAAATTTATAACCGCCCCAAAGAGAAAGGGCGATCGCTGTTACTAGCAAAATCGGTATGCTGTACCAAGGAAACTGAGACAATGGCAAGTGAGCAGCAGCACGCAATCCAACGCTTGCGTAGGTTAATGGTATGAGGTAAACTACAACTTTGAGGGCAGCTGGTAATGTACTAGGGTCAAAAAAAGTAGCTCCTAAAAAGGACATAGGAATGATAATAAAATTGTTGTAGAGTCCTACTGATTCGAGCGATCGCACACTCAACCCCACAATTACCCCTAAACCAGCAAATACAGCACAATTCAGCACTAGCAAAACTAGAAATAACGGGCTGAGAAAGTTCCAGTTACCTGTTAACACTACTGCTATCAAAATCACGCAACCAGCAGTCATCAACCCCCGCACTACTCCCCCAATCATTTTGCCGAGATGTAATGCCAAAGGATGTATGGGAGTTAACAAGATTTCTTCAAATGTTTTTTTAAACAGTCTGTCTCCACAAATCGAAAATGTCGTACCACCAAAGCTAATCGTCATTGAAGACAGCGCGATCATTCCTGGTAATATAAATTCCAAGTAGTTGTCATAATCATTACTAATTCCTGAGCCGGGTTGAATTGAATTACCTAAACCTAAGCCAAAAGCTAAAATATATATCAGTGGAGATACTAAGCCTGACGCAGCAATTGGTAACAATCTTATACGTAACTCTAGCCAATCTCTCCAAAAAATAGTCAAACTATCAGCAAGGAGGGTTTGAAATTGCGAAGTTTTTAACCTTTTGCCCAAGTGTAGCGCTCTACGATTTATCACTTACTTTTAGCTACTCATCAAATTTTTATTAAAAATTAATTTACATTGTTTGAGACCTTAATTACTAGGGGCGATCGCAGCAAAACATTTAGCTAATCTGCTATTTTTGTCATTTAGTAGTAATATTGCCAAGAAAGTGGCAGACAATTTCACTCAAGAATCGGCATACTGAAAGAGGGAGATAACCTTAAACCACTCCCTGCCATTGGCGTGAAGGTGATTCAACAAAAATGAGACGTAAATCTACTGGTAGATCAGCTACTACTTCTAAACCCTCTACTTTTCAATCCCCTATGTTTAACACCATCACCATCGCAATTTTGGCGGGGGTGTTTATTTTGGGTATTGGAATTGGTATTGCTTTTAGTTCTACAACCACGTTAAGTCCATCTAATGTGGCTTCCCGTGAATTCATTGATACCAAAGCACCGAACCCTGAGATTTGTGTGCAGTATGGAGCTAGCGCGATGGTGATGGACGCTAGACTGTTCGTAACTCTCAACCCATTTAATGTTTATGTTGCTCAGCCAAGTATGCGTCCTGGCTGCGTTATCCGTCAAAATAACTGGGCACTCTTGGAACAACGCAAATTAGTAACATCAGATCAAGTAAGAGATTGTAAGAATCGTCTGAATACCTTCGGCTTTACAGGTAATTTAGACAGTGAAAATCCTGATATTAGGTGTATATATCAAAACGAAGCTGCTCAAAACTTCTTTACATCTCAACCAGGAGCAGTTACAGCGCCTCAAGAAACGGATAGGTTTTAGGGTTGGGGAATTGGGAAGGGGACAAGAGGACGCAAAGAAAATTTCCCCTCATCCCCCCACTCCCCACTCCCCACTCCCTACTCCCCATTCTTAGGCAGTGGTTGACCAAATTCAATTACTTGAGGATTAGGAATATTAGATGGGTTGTCGGGGGTTGTTGGGACTGGTAATTGCGGTTGAATAGGAGGAATATTATTTGAGTTACTGGAATTACTGGGTTGAGTGGGGAAAGTAGGTGGTGGAAGAACAGAGGCGGGTTGTTGAGCAGGTTGACTAGGGGTTAGGGGGGGTACAGTTACAAAAGGCTGCTGTTGTGGATTGGTTGTTGTTGGAGGTAGATTGTTTGATGAAGGTGGAACTGTGAGTAAGGGCTGTTGCTGGTTATTTGGGTTATTGAGTGGCTGTGAGTTATTGTAGGTTGGCTGAGGTTGCTTTTGAGATGTAGGTGGAGAGGATTGAGGTTTTACAGGATTAGTGGATTTTTTAGCGATAATAGGACGTAATATCCAGCGAGTGTGATTTTTTTTGGAAACAGGTTGGAGTTGCACCTGTTTTGGATCTAAAACAGTTCCTGGTGCTAAATCTAGAACCATGCGAGTAACATCGGTTTTTAATTGAGAAACACGAATTCTCTGAATTGCTCCCGAATAATTTTTTTGGGTAGGAACATAACCCAATTTGGTATTTGGTATATCTACAACCAAACGAGGGGGTTGGGCAAGGTAAAAGTAGGTGGGGGTTGTGCCTGCTGAGAGATTAACTTCTAGTAGTAGTGCTTTGGGATTGAAGTGCCACTCATTGAGTTTGGCAACTGGTACGCCGGCACTAGTGCTAGCAGTGGCGATCGCAGTGAACAAGCTAAACAGACTTACACCCCACAGCGGGTTGTATAATTGGCAGAATTGCCTAGTCCTTGTCCTTTGTCCCTTGTCCATTGTTTTGAACCTTTATTGTGTTGAGCCATAAGACATGTTTCGGCAATGGTAAGAGCGTATGGGGCTAATTACCAATCACTAATTTACTATTCTTAATTTTCGTTAATGCTTGTTTGTATTCTGAGATTTTTCTTGAGAATTTTGGGGTGTGGCGGTAAATCCTAAAGTGCGTGGGATAGCATTGATGATTATTTTACCTGTTATATCTCCTTTATCTGCTAGTTGCATTTGCATTGTGGCTGATTTTAAAGGAGTATCCTGAGATTTAGTTGCAAAACAAAAAATGGAACTGTCAATTTTTCCAGATAAACTTAATTGTTGATTTTTAAATATGCCTGTAAGAGTCAGATTTTTTTCGTTCTCTGCGTTGGTGTTTAACGGTAATAGTGAAGCATTTAAATAAATACCCGATTGCTGAATATTTAACATTAATTTGTCTGATTTTTCACAGTTTGGTAACTTTTCAATTAGCGTGAGACGATAGCGATCGCTAATCATGGGAGAAGCTTGAAGATGATTTTCTCCATAGGCAGTTACAGCTTTAAATAACAGCAGAACTGACCCTATTGCTACTCCATAGAAAGTCAATGATTTGAAGTTGAAATGATTCATTAAAGTACTGGATTTCCTTGTTGATTAACTTCAGGAAGTACGGCGGCTAAATGAGATGTGATTTGGCTGTAGCGGCGGGTGATTAGCAGTGAAGAACGGCATTGAATGGCTAATGCATCTGTGTAGCGTCCTAATGTTTGACGTTCGATACCCCAAGCGCGGCTAGTACCTGCAATGGTGAGATCAACGTTTTCTGAGGCTGCAACTACGGCTTGGATTGGCTCTGGAGCTTCGATGACTTTGATTTCAATGCGATCGCGTACACTAGTTGGCAATTGTCCAATCATCGTGTGCTGCTCGTAACTCAGTTCATCTTTCAAAATATTTTCGGTGATTACCTGTAAGACTTGTAGTGTACAAGTTTCGCAGTTGATGAGCAATCTGAGGGCTAGTATCAGTGCTAAATCATCATGGATATTTGCAGAATAGGGTACTAATAAATTTTCTAAACGCTCATTGCCCCGATCTACAAACACTGCTACATCTACTGGTGCAGTACCAAGAATTTGTCCGACTCGTCCACCTAAGCGATTGTTGCTAAAAGCTGGACGATGCCATCCCACAAGAATTAAATCTATGTCTTCTAGTGCGGCAATCTGTGCTGTTTCCCGCGCTACATTACTGGATGTACGAACGATAGGATGTACATAAGGGTGTATTGTCGGCGGTTGTAAAGTATTAATCAAATTTTCTAGCTGCTGGCGACGTTGGTCAATCAAGCGGTTCGCTTCAACTGGAGTACTCTCAAAAGCGTAGTCTTCTTCAAATTCAATTAAGCTAAGGGGATAAACGATCGCAGGTTGTTGAGTATTAAGAGCGAGCTTGACCGCTAACTGTACCAAACCTTGTTGGCTATTGGGATTCGCTACTGGCACTAAAACGCGGTAAGGACGGACATGAGATTCACCATCAGCTGTGATACCGATGGCTTGTTGCTTTGGTTCTGGTTCAACCATATCTAGCTTGATGAGCTTTTTGGGATATGTCCATTCCAGTAGTGGCGAGGTCATAAATGTTGTCACCAAAGCCATAATTACCAGCATGGTAAATACTAGTGGTGAGATTACCTTTAATTCTAGACCGATGTTTAAGACTATCAGCTCAGTCAAACCACGGGTATTCATCAACCAACCCAGTGCTGAGGCTTCCCGTTGACTGATGCCACTGACACGAGCTGCTACATAAGTACCAATATACTTACCTGCGATCGCCACTGCCAAAACTAATCCACACAATAGCCATAATTCGGGACGATTAAGTAAGCCAATCTGCGTCCGCAGACCACTGTAAGCGAAAAACACTGGCAGCAGAAATATCAGCACAAAATCTTCCGTCTTTACTGCCAATTCTCTAACTAAATCTGCGTTCTTGGGCATTGCGGCCCCTAATAAAAATGCTCCAAAAATTAAATGAATACCAATGAATTCGGTGATGAGTGCAGATGCTACCACTGCCATATAAATCACAGCTAAAACCAGTTGGCTGAGGCGTCCGGTTCGTTGGTAGTGGGTGGCAAGACGTTGGAGAAACCAGCGTCCTACAGTCAGCATCAAGCCAATATAGACTATACTTTCGATGATTGTGGGTATTGCACCAGCAAAGTCACCAGTTCGAGCTACGGCGATCGCTACTGCCAATACACACCATGCTGTCACATCATCGACCGCTGCACAAGTTAACGCCAACGTCCCCAAGCGTGTTCCTTGTAAGTTATTTTCGGTAATAATTCGCGCCAACACTGGAAAGGCAGTAATCGACATCGCTGCTCCCAAAAATAAGGCAAAGGCGGTAAATGATACACTTGCATTGGAAACTAAAGGATACAGTAGTACTGCTAGTAAAGTTCCTAAAGAAAAAGGCACCAAAATGCTGACATGAGACGTTAGAATCGCTACTTCTAATTGATTGCTCAGGTATTTTGGATTGAGTTCTAACCCAATCAGAAACATGAAAAATATCAGTCCTACTTGGGACAAAACATTCAGAAAAGGAATAGTTTCTGGTGGAAACAAGATAGCTGCTGCATGGGGAGCAATCAACCCAAATAAAGATGGGCCAAGCATAATCCCAGCGACAATTTCACCAATTACTAGTGGTTGTTTAATTGACCGGAATGCCAGCCCTACCAGCCGTGACAGTCCAATAATAAACAACACCTCAACCAGAACAAGAACAACTGTGTGCATGGTTTCCTCTACATTGACTATCTGGTTTCCGTTATCTAAAACCTGCTCAAAGTTATTCAACAATACTCTTTTCTATGCTAGATAACTAAAAATACGGTTGGTTGATTGCTTTCTTCCTTGCGTCTTTGCGTCTTTGCGTGTTAACGAAGCGGGGCGTAGCCCGGTAAAAAAGATTTATGCAAGAGGTCTATTAAATTAAATTGTTTGTGCTAGTAATAAGGTGCGTTAGGCAAATCCGTAACGCACCCCATAAAATCCTATTTTTTAGAACCACTCTCCACCGCGAAAACGCCACCGGATAAATATAATCCGCATGAGACTTTGAGAAATCAGGAAAACTGCTAGCCACACAACACTATAGTGTAAGAGAAAATCTGTAACTGATAGTTCTTCCTTGGGTAGAGGTATTGGTAAGAAACCAAACAGTTTAATTCCACAGAAGACAAAAATTAGTTCCCAAATACCAGCTGAAAGTTGATAAGCTGCGGGCCAATCTCTGTCCCAACGGAATTGTTGTATGTAGATATAAACTACATCCCAAATTAAGCCAAAAACAGCAATATAGCCGAGTATCCAAAAATAGACTGAGTTAGCGCCGGAACCAATCAAACCCATGGCAAAGGGTAAAGAAACTAGTACACCTACAGTTGCTAGTAATAATAATCGAGTTTGCCAGCGACCAAATAAAGTTGGTGTCATAAAAAAATTAACTGAGTACTGAATAAAAGAGTATGAGAAAAACAGAATTTTTTCTAGAGCAGTTGCCAACTGACTTAATACCAATTCGTAATTCGTAATTCTTCAGAGGGAGTGGCGATGTGGGAGTAGGGAGTAGGGAACCCACGCCTTAAGGCGTGGGATTGAAGTAAGGACGCATTGTGCCTCGTTGCAAGCAATCTCAGCACAAATCTTTTCCTAACAGTGGGCAATGCCCACAAAAGACAGTTTTTAATGTTTTTGTATCCCTACTCCCTACTCCCTGTTTT
>NZ_JCACKM010000040.1:0-51147 GCF_059505385.1 Desmonostoc vinosum | reverse complement strand
GGGATGAGGGGGATGAGGGGGATGAGGGGGATGAGGGGGATGAGGGAGATGAGGGGGAGAAATGACAAATACACCAATTCCTAATTCTCAAAATCTAAATTTGTTTAAGATACTCTGGTGGCACATGTTCCACTAACCAAACATTATTATCAGAGCAGTAGAAAATGTAACCTAACTGATGCATTGCTGTAGCATCTATAGCAAAAACTATTGGTTTTCCATGTCTTGCACCTACGGTTTTTGCTGTATTAATGTCTGACGATAAATGGACATGATGACGTGACATTTTGCAAAGTCCTGTTTCCATGATGGACTTGGCTGATTTATGTCCAGTACCGTGATAAAGGACACTAGGAGGTGTAACAGGTTCTAATTGTAGATCAACTTCTACACTATGCCCTTGGTTAGCACGAATGAGAGTGCCTGTAGAGTCAAAAGCAAAGCGTTTTTTATCGTTGGTAGCGACTACTTCATTCAGTTCTTGACGCGTAATTGGAAATTTATGTTTGCTACAGGCTGCTATCAGTTCATCAACAGCAACCCAACCACCAGGAGCGAGTTGAATACCAATACGATCTGGTTGGTGGCGTAGATGTAGACTGAGATATTTGCTGATTTTTGTAAGGCGAGGATTATTCATGGGAAAGTCACAGATTGAGATTCTGCCCTATGGATACAAATGCGATCGCCATTTTTTGTGAAAATAGGTGTAGGGAAATTTTTATACTTGAGAAAATGTCAAAAGTTGTTTCAATATCAAACCTAAAGCAACTCCAATCATGATCGCGAGAGTGACTTTACCACCAGGAACAAGCGATTGATTAATATGATTGGAGTCTTTCTGCTGTTGTCGCTGCTTCCAACTCATCAAAGCCGGAATAATACCGCCTAAAACCGATACACCAAAAGTGCCAGTATAATCTAGAGCTATCAGAAAGATACTAGGATTGACTGCTCCAATACCCATGGGAGGGAAAAGAACTAGAGAATATAGGGGGAAGCGACTAAAAGCTTCGCGTTGTGCAACTAAGGAAATATCTTTGAAAAAATCCAGTAACCCGTATACAAATCCAATAAACGATGTAATAATCGCGAATTCCGAGAAAATAGAGACTAAAACTCCTAACCATTCCCCCGTACCACCAGCTCGCAGAGTTTGCAGTGGGTCAAAAACGACTCTACCATCAGATGAACCAGGCAACATTTCAAGACTCACACTTCCCAAAATCACTGTATTCCACGCCAAGAACATGATCAAGGGAATTGCAGAACCAATGATAATAGATTGCCGAATTTTGCGAGCATCTCCCTCAAGTTGAGTCACAACCACGGGCACAACATTATGGTAAAACAAGGCGACACACATAACTGAGACAGCACTACCCAAAGCACTCCAGTCTTGAAATAAAAACTGGGTACTCTTAACCTGTCCTCCGGCTAGCAACAATAGTCCCAAAAAGGATACGATCACAATCCCGACAAAGGCGCTGTTTAATTTCTCAATAAACCTTTCTCGTCCCAGATACATGATGCCGCCAAACAAAAGCGTGAAAGCCGTTGTGCCTACCCAAGTTGGCACGATGTTCTGTAAACCCCAAACTTTTTCAACCGCAGATACTAAAATCTCTCCGCCTTGAGTAACGTATGCAACTAACAAAGCATAGTGCATGAACAAGTATGCACCACCAGCTATACGCGCTCCCAACCTACCAAGAGTTTTCTCAACAATTGCCAACAAGCCTACACTTGGCCGTCCTTCCAGAAGCATCGCGTTTAAAGTCACTTCCGCAATCAACAAACCTGAAACTAAAGCATAGAGCCAAACAGCAATGAGCAGCGCTGTCGAAGGCACAATTCCAGATGGTAGAGTTACCGTAGGCAAAGCAAGAATCCCTGCACCAACTGTAGTACCCGCAATCAATGCTGTACTCCCCAATACACTACCCGGTTGATGATGTAGCTGATTACCATCAAATTCTAGATGTGAAAACAACCGAGTAATTTGCTCTTGGTTGGTCTTGAGAACGGTCTTCATAAGGTTTACGCAAAGATACGTATCTTGCTAATAACACATTGTTAACTTTAAGTAATGTAAACAATGTTAGCAAAAACTGTCTTGAAAAGAGAGTGGGGACTGGGGACTGGGGACTGGGGAATTGTCATTGATTATTCTCCGCGTCCCTGCGTCTCCCTCATCCCCCTCATCTCAACGAAGAGAAACGCTATATTACATGCTTGGCGAGTCTTCATCAGAGAAGATGTCAGTGATGCTGATTACCGACGGGATACCTTGGTTAACTGGAGAACTGATACTAATTTTGGCCTGGTTGGCAAACCGTTTTAGCTTGCTAGCCAAGTGAGGCACAGTCATCATGATCTGCTGATAGCTTTCTATATCATGACAAATCATGACTAACATCAAAATGCCACTATTGACCTTAAAATACCAGTGACAACTAGACAGTACAATACGCACCATGCGATCGCACGCTAAGAAAAACTTTTTTTTGATTGTTTCTTCGAGTTGACTAAGCAGAATTTCACTAATTAGCGTTGTTCTGTATGAAGGCAAGTCATCTGGAGATAGGTATGGTTGTTTCATAGAATTTTGAAGTGATTCAGAAAAATTTAGAGTAGAAGTAAACAGTAAATAGTCAAGAAACTCTGAACTTTTGACCTTACGTAGCGAAGTAAAGTAAGAGTTGCAAATCAGATTAAGATTGTGAGTTACGTCAGGTTGTTAGATAGTTTACGGTAACACCCGTTCACTCCTAATACAGATTTTTATATAATTCAGATCGCGCTCTTTCTGATTTTCCTTATGATTCTTTAGCAATTAATCTACAAAAATCAATACTTTTTATTCCTTCTTCAAAAAGGCAGGGAGATAGGGAGATGAGGGAGATGAGGGGGATGAGGGGGATGAGGGAGATGAGGGAGATGAGGGGGATGAGGGAGAAGAAATTAGTGATGACTGATAATTGAGCCGAGAAAAGATGTATTATTTCAAAATCAGGGTGATGTATTGGAAACTGCTTGGATAAACAGTAAAGGTGTATTTTAATATACCCAAACAAATTAAATTAGCGTAGTGTAAAGCCTTCTCCTAACGGAGACGCCAAGGGCGAACGGTATAGCTTCGCTTAGAGTCCCCAAGCTTCATTAAGCTGTTATGCATTTTATTTGTATATTTACTTGTGAGGGTTGTCATTTGTCATTGGTCATTTACATCCAAGAACAAATGACCAATGACAAAGGACAGTTTTAACACCAAAATATACAATCTAAACGCGTATCAACTAACGAATTACGAATTACGAATTACGAATTAGTACTAGCCATGCCTCAAGACTTTTCCGGTCGGAATCTCAGAGGTCGTTCTTTTAAGAACCAGAACCTTGCAAATGCAAACTTTAGCTATGCAGATATCACAAGTGCAGATTTTACTGATGCTAACTTGAGGAATGCAAATTTTAGTCATGCTAAAGCAGGATTAAGGCATCTTCAACTAATTGGGTTGTTGCTAGTCTTATGGCTAATGCTAGGTATGTTGGGATGGTTTTCGCAATTGATTTTTGATTTTGTCATATCTTATGTTAATTCTTATGAATTTACATTTCTAGAAAAAATATTTATCAATGTAATAGCTGTTATTGGATATGTAGTATTTTTGGTTGCCAGTGTTAACAAGAACTTATTAACAGGATTGAGAGTTGCAGTGATCGCTGGAGCTGTAAATGGAGCTTTGATTGGAGGCATCACTGAATCTGTGAATGGAGCCTTAATTGGAGCTTTAGTTGGTGGTTTGGGTGGAACGATCGCGGGGATAATTTTTGTGGCTATGGCGATCGCTTTTGCTGGCGCTTTTGCCTTAACTAACGCAGGAGCCATAATTGCAGCAGCTGTTTTAATCTTTGGTTTGGCCTTTGCCGGTTCTGCTACTGGGGTGATTGCCGGGGTGATGGCTGGAGTGTTGATTGGGATTGCGGCTGGTGCTTCAGTGTTGTTGAGTGCTTACATTGGGTGGCGTGCTTTAGCTGGAGAAAAAAATACTTGGGTGCGTTCATTGGCGATCAATTTTGCGGCGACAGGAGGCACAAGTTTTCGCAAAGCTGATTTAACTAACGCCAATTTCACTAAAGCCACGCTGGCAAACACTGACTTAAGAAATGCAATCCTCACCCATACCTGTTGGCATCAGGTTAAATTGCTTAACCGCGTTCGTCCAGGAAAAAGTTACTTACAAAATCAAAAAATATGCCAACTATTAGTAACAGGAAACGGACAAAATAAAAATTTTGAGCATCAAGATTTGCGGGGAGTTTACTTACAAAAAGCTAACTTAGTCGATGCCAGCTTTATTGGTACAGACTTAAGTACAGCCAACTTACAAAATGCTGATTTATCCAGAGCCAAGTTAGTACAAACACAGTTAGACGGAACTGATTTTACAGATGCTTACCTAACTGGAGCTTTTATACAAGACTGGAGTATTACCAGTAACACAAAATTCGATGGAGTAAGGTGTGAATACATTTACAGGCACTTACCCACACAAGAAAATCCTGATCCTCAACGCAAACCAGACAACAGGCGAGGAGTATTTAAAAGAGGAGAATTTGTTGATTTTATTAAACCACTTGTTGACACACTAGACCTCTATCATCAGCAAGAGGTTGATCCTCATGCGATCGCTATTTCATTGAAACAGTTAGCCAAAAATCATCCTGAAGCCAAGCTAGAAATAGTTGCGATCGAGAAACGAGGTCAAGATAGATTTATACTACGTGCTAAAACTGCTCCTACTGTTGACAAATCACAATTGAGTGAAGAATATTTTGCTACCTATAATCAGCTAAAAAACTTGATTGGAGAAAAAAAACTACTGTTATTAGAAAAAGATCAACACATTCGTTATTTAGAAAACACAGTATTTGCAGCTCTACAGCGTCCTGATCTCTACTCAAACACTCAAATAGAAGCATTAAGAAAAATAACTGAGAATACGGGTAGTAATTCCGAGAGCCTTAGCAGCGGTAACTTGTCTCAAGTTAACAATAATCAACAAACTGATATAGCTACATCCAATAAAAAACAGCTAACTCAAGAAGACATAATCCAGATGTTAGCTCAAATTGAGCAATTACTAGGAATACCCCCAGAACCACCAAAGTTTACTAAACAAATACCACTCAAGCATCCAGAAATTGCTGCACAAGAGGCCTTAAATTCTGAATTTGCTGAACAATCAGCAGCCAAAAAGCTCAAACGGTTAGTATCATTGATTTTTCGCGACAGACGTTCGTGAGGGGATGAGAGGGATGTGGTACCCTGCGGGTTCTGCTTCGCAGTACGACTTCGCTCACCAACCGGGGGATGAGGGAGCAGGGGAAGCAGGGGGAGAAATAGCAAACACCCAGTCCCCAATCCCCAGTCTTAGATCTTGCACCTGCCCAATCTCCCGCCAGAGAATAAATTCTCGCTCTTATTAGGTCAAGTCCACTTAAGTGGACTAAAATCTCTGCTTTTTGTGAGATTTAGTCTAGGCTGTTGACTTTGTTGGTTTTTAGGCGATTTTGCGGAAAATTATTCGTGTTCTTTTTTGTTTGTGGAAAAACGGCTGGAACAGCCGTTTTTCCACAAAAATAGTCAACACACTTTCTGCATGAACCCTTATGGGCAAAAGAGTACAAAGTTTACAGCCTAGATTTAGTCCTCTTGAGAGGACTTTTGCTATTAGCCATAGGTTTCTAACCTATGGCGGTTTTTGGGACTGGTGCAAGATATCAGCAGTCCCCAATCCCCAGTCCCCAATCCCCAATCCCCAGTCCCCAGTCCCCATTTTCACAACAACCGCAATAGTAAATACTCAAAAAAAGTAAAGATAAGTAATGCTTATTAAAGAAGTTTGAACTATTGCATCACTCGCGACATCATTCATCTACTCTTTAAATCAGCGAACAGTATACAATGAAAATTTATTAGGCGTATGCTAAGGGATGTAGACCCGCCACCAGCTAGCACTTCCACTAATAGATGTGGTTTTCGCCAAGCAATAAAACAAAACAAGTTCGCTGAATGCAAGTCGCTCAGTACAAGTAACTGTTAGACCACGAGAATATTCTGAAGTTTCATGCATTAGGTAAAAATTTTTAAGTTTGAGTGATGATAAGCTGTTCCATATAAAGCTGCATATCCGAAACGTTTATCTCACTTTACTAAAAATACTGGCTATCTAACCAGTAAAAACTATCTGACGGCAATAGAATAAACAAGCAAATTTATGTTTATTTAGCAATATATGCGAATCCTATTTGATTTTTGAGAAAATCGGTACATCCCGATAAGGCTTTCTTTCCCTCCTACTCCTTACTTACTACTATCAACTTGCACAAGTTAGTTCAAAAATGCAAGCGAACTGCCATAGCATTGCTAAATATTTGATTTGTAAATGCTGTAATGCCTGACGCATAGTGTCCAACGGAGGAGGGTGTGTCACATGATATCAAAACAGCAATCAGAGTGTTATTATCTAGAACTTTTGTGCGATTCTTGTTATCGTCAAAAACTGGAAAAGATTGCTCGTAAATATACCAGAGGTACAGGCTTATCTTGGGAAGATGCTGTGCAGGCGGCTCATTTAAAAGTTCTTCAGGTTATTCAAGATGCAAAATTTAGGCAAGGAGGAATTGAACAGTTTTTTGCTTGGGTGGTTGTTGTAACCAAATATGAGATTCTAGATTTTGTTCGTAAAGAAAGTTTGCGGAACTGCCAGAGTTTAGATTGCAGTATCCCTGGAACAGACATTACTTTGTTAGATACGATTCCTGATGAATTCAATACTTTGGAAGCAACAGAACGCGCAGATTTAGTTGTCAAAGCTATAGAAGCAATTTACCAACTTCATCAAAGCCATCCTCAGCAACAATATCTCCAACTGTGGCTAGAGAAGGTTGATGGAAAAACCCAAACTCAAATTGCTGCCAAACTGGGAGTCAGCCAGAGTGAAATCTCCAAACGATGGCAGGAACTTGTCGGGCGTATTGCCCAGATGTTAGGATTATTAGAATTTGAAGATGTGAAGCAACAAAACCAAAAACTTCATCAACAAAATAAAAGACGCGATCGCTCTACACAACAGTGGTAGTTGAATAACTTCTAAATTTCTTTTTGCTGCAATTTGTAAAGATTACCACAAATTGTGATATTCGCAGGCACTGATTCGTTAATTAATATTGTACAGATGCAAACCTACATAGAATTTCAACTAGTCATTCATCCCTATCGGGAAGTAGAAATCTATGCGTGTAAACTTGAGTAACAGGCAAGGGGGTAACATACTAATTCCGCAACCCGGAGAAATTTGGGAAGTGAATCGAATAGTGCAAAGTCCTTTAGAGTTCTCAAGTCAAGAGCAACAAAAATTATACTCTGCTTCGGTGCAAAGCTTTTTAGCAGGTAAATCTCCACCACGTTATGTGATGATTGTCAAAGAGCCTGTTGCAACTGTAGAAAAACACGAACAGTGGCTAATTGTTTCTGTAATGTTTTTATCTGTAAACACAGATTTTCTGAGTGATGTAGATTTGCTAATTCCCGCCACAATCTCTGGGGTAGAGCAAGATTTGTTAGCAGAGACTTGGCACATAATTCCGGCTTTGGTTTGTAATTTACTACACCCAGTTGGCAAAATATTATCGCGGCAAATTTACGACCTTTTGCTAACAGTTGGAGACTACAATCACGGCTTAGTTAATGAACTACCAAAAATATCAGAAATCCTTAGTTTAGGGTTAACTAATAGTAGCTTATCTACTACAAATAACTCAAAAATCCAAGATTTTCATGAACAAGAGAAAGTATGGAGTGATATTTTGACAGTGCCAGTAGCAGCTTATCATACTTACTTAAAGAGTATGAAACTAGCAAATACAGTTATAGATGAGTTATTGCGTCTAGAACAAGAATAGACTTCTTGCAAAAGTCATTCTTTTTGCGTTCTTCTTTGCGCGGCAGTCGCTACAACGCTTAGACAGCCGCGTGGACGGGTTTCTCGCGCCACTGATACCGTTGGCGAATTCTCTAAATAGCTAAATAGCTAAACTGAACCGATTAGTTCAGCAATAAAACAATTGAGAACTTTCTGAGCAGTTTTATAACCTTAGAGGGATGACTTATATTTATTTATTAAATTTTTGATAAACTTCCCTTAGATACCAAGTATTTAGACGTAATATTACTAATACTACTAATAAGTAAAAATTACAGATTAGTTGGGTGCTGTCTGTGCAGATTTCCATTGCAGTAGTAATGGAAGCTGTTTTATGTTGTCAAAAAATTATTAATGAATTCAAAGCCTTTGTATGGAAAGTTTTTTGCCCCGCAGTAACCCCATACCCTCTTCTAATACGCCCAAACTGGAGATTGCTTACTCACCGCACTTTGTTTCTTGGCTGCAAACCCAGCTTCTTAGTCTAGCTTTCACTACTTATCAAACCAACCGCTTATTTTTCATCGGTTGCAATTCCCAAGGGCTAGTGGTTGCCAAAGAGCAACTGTTTGATAAACCAATGGGTATGTATGCATCAAATAGCAGATTATGTTTTAGCACACATGATCAAATTTGGCGCTTTGATAATTTGCTAACACGAGGGGAGATATATCAGCGAAGTGTAGATGCGTTCGCGGAGCGCGTTGCCCTGAGCTTGCTGTTGGTGCAGCTTTTGGTAGAGAAGTGGCTTGTCGTTAAACATCGTCTTTACATCCCTCCACAGTATACACCACTGGCGACCTAAATGTCCACATGTCGTCTTGGACAATACAGAAAAAGTTATATTTTGCCTCGCCACCATTAGCAACGACTACGGTTTTGTTTCCCTGTGGCAGCCGCTCTTGATCTCGAAAGTTGGCGACTGAAGAGCGTTGTCACCTCAACGGGTTAGCGATGCACGACGGCAAACCCGCGCATATCACTTGTAGCGCTACTGATACCGCCGTTGGATAGCGCGATCGCCAGGTAAAAAGCGGCATTGTCATTCTTATCAATACCAAGTTATTTACCAAAGGAAACTAATCATTATGGCAACTTACACGGTGACCAATACTAATGACAGTGGTGCAGATTCCTTGCGGCAGGCAATTCTGGATGCCAATGCCAACGCTGGAGCCGACACCATCACCTTTGCGGGCAGCATTTTCACCGACAGCACCCCCGATACCATCACCCTCACGGGTGGACAACTCTTGGTTACAGACAGTGTGACCATTAGCGGAACCGGAGCCAACCTACTCACCATCAATGGCAATAATGCGTCTCGCGTCTTCCAGTTCGGCGGAGGTGGTAGCAACACCTATAACCTTTCGGGCGTAACCATCACTGGAGGAAACGGTGTCGGTAATTCCACTGGCTTTGGTGGTGGGATTTTAATGGAGGATGGGGACGATACCCTGAACATCGATAGCACTGTAATCACCGGAAATACAGCTAGCAGTGGAGGTACTAATGGCGGTGGTCTGTTCTTATCGTTTGGAACGTTGAACCTCACCAATAGCACCGTCAGCAACAATACTGCTGGCTTTGGAGGCGGGATGGGGCTGCTAAACGTCAATGCTAGCTTGAGCAACGTAACTGTAAGCAGCAACAGCGACAACAATGGAGGAGGTATTATCCATTTTGCCGATGGCACTGGAGCGACCAGCAGTCTAAGCTTAACCAATGTCACCATCGCCAATAACAGCGCTGCTTTTGGCTCAGGATTGAGAAACAGCAGTCAAAATGGTGCCGTTAGTGCCGTCACCCGATACAGCAACAGCATCTTTGCCAACAATACAGGGTCGGCAAACATAGTAAATGGCAACCTTGCGGGCAGTACGGGGGCGCAAGTACAATCGCTGGGCTACAACATCAACAGCGATGGCAGCGGCAACCTCACTGCTACTGGTGACCTAAGTAACACCAATCCCCTGCTGGGTTCTCTGCAAAATAACGGGGGTTCCACTCCTACCCATGCGCTCCTACCCGGTAGCCCAGCCATTGGTGCAGGCAACACTACTCTCACCACCGACCAGCGTGGCATTACCCGTCCCCAAGGTGCTTTTGATGACATAGGAGCTTTCGAGTTAGAAAACGCCGCTCCCACAAATCTGGTGTTAAATCCGAGCAGTATTCCAGAAAATTCGCCCATCAACACCGTTGTTGGCAGCTTTGTCACCACAGACCCCAACGGTACGGATATCTACACTTATACCTTTGTCGGTGGCGCTAGCTACCCCGACAATAGCCTCTTTACCATTGATGGCAGCCAACTCAAAGCCAATGCTGCCTTCGACTTCGAGTCCGACAACAGCTACACCATCAAAGTTAAAACCTCTGACCAGGATGGCTTGTTCTATGAGAAGGAACTGACCATCAACGTCACCAATGTCAACGAGACACCTACCAACCTAGCGCTGAACAACACTAGCGTAGCTGAGAACTCTTCAGTGAGTACCGTCGTTGGGACGTTTTCAACCACCGACCCCGACACAGGCGACACCTTCACCTACAGCTTAGTCGTTGGAAATGGCGATGCTGATAATGATGCCTTCATTGTTGATGGCAATCAACTCAAAATCAAAGCTTCTCCCAATTTTGAAACTCAATCGAGTTACAACATTAGAGTTAAAACCACCGACGCTAGTGGACTATCTTACCAAAAGGCATTAACTATCACTGTCAATGACCTTGATATCCCCACCAGGCTGACAACAAAGAATGATGATATCTTTAACATTACAGGTGACGATACCAAAGCCACACTCCAAGTCACTCTCACAGGACGCAATTCTAATCAAGTCAATGAACTGGGAGTATTTATTGTTGACGATGCTACTGGTAAAATTAATGGTATCGCTCCAGGTGAGGCTGGTTACACCCAAGCTGCTTTAGACCGCGCTCAGGTAATTTTCTCTACTATTACCAATGTCCCCAATGGTTTTAATATTAGTAATCTAACACGCTTAGTAGAATTGAATTCCGGCGACAACCTGAGATTTTATTTAGTCAAAAATAGTACAACAGATGCTGTCGTCGCTGGAGTTACCCCGGTTACAGAAGTCTTGCTGTCCAATACAGCGACACAAAAAGTAACTAGTTTGGGTAATGATGAGTTTACTTTGGCTTGGGAAGATGGTACTGGCACTACTGACTTCCAGAATTTGGTAGTAAAGATTCAGGGTACTAATCAATCTTTACCTGTGGGTACAAATTTGCAAGGCAATTCACAAGCAGAACTGATTGATTTACGCAGTGAGACACAATTGGTAAAAGCTGATTTTGTCGTCAACAGAGAAGCAACTTTTGATAACTTTATAGGATTTTATCAGATAACCGATGAAAATGGTGGGATTGACATTGATGGCGATCGCAATGCAGATATTCTCCCCGGACAGGCTGGTTATACTCAAGCGGCTGTGCGTGGGCGTATTGCAGGTATTGACCTGACAGTTAGTAACCAAGGTACGGCTACTTTCACTGGTACTTTTCAACCTGGTGGCATCTTTGCACCATTTATGATTGCTGATGGTAGACCCGATGCCATTTTAGATAGTAGTACTAATAACGACCCGGCGGTTTACTTCTCATTTTTGGGTGCTAATTCTGACAAAGTTGACCATATTCGCCTGCTGGGAGATAACATCTTCGCTTTTGAGGATTTAGCAAATGGTGGTGACAAAGATTTTAACGATGTAATTGTGCAGGCAACTCTCATGATTTGACGCAGACAAAAGAAAATAGTTATTGCAACATGCAAGTGTACCCATTCGGGGACTAGAAGATTGAAGCAAGGAAGTTTATATTATCCTTTAATCTGAAAAACAACTTGACATTAAATCGAATTTGAGAGATGGAAATAACGCAAGACGCAATTTTTAGTCCTTTTTTTGCAACAGTATTTCTGACATTCATAGTTTGGGTATATATGTATATCCGCCGGATCAGTTTCATCACAAATAGAAAAATCCGTTCAGAGGATCTTGCTGTACCAGGCACATTAGCGCAGATATCACCACCAAACGTATCCAATCCCTCAGATAACCTCAAGAATCTATTTGAGGTTCCAGTACTTTTTTATGCACTCGTTTTATACCTGTTCGTTACCAAGCAAGTAGATACAGTGTATGTCAACGCTGCGTGGGTTTTCGTTGTATTTCGAGCATTGCATAGCGTTGTTCACTGTACATTCAATTTAATTATGCTTCGGTTCTACCTCTACCTATTCGCAACGCTTGCGGTGTGGTTCATTGCAATTCGCGCAGCTTTGATTCACTTTGGGTTTTAATTCTTTACGTAATTCGTAGTTAACTTCTTAAGATTTTACAACCGACCGTCAATATTATCACCTCCCTGCTGATTAATAGCTAAGCGTAAAACTGATAATCCTAAAATTATCAAAAATAGCACTAAACCAATTGTACAAGCATAGCTGATTGCTAAGTTGTCAAATGCTTGTTCATACAAATAGAAGACAATAGTTTTGGAATTATTCAGTGGTTGTCCTTTAGTCATGATAAAGACTTCTTCAAACACTTTAGTGGCAGAAATAGCAGAAATTACTGCTACAAGTGCGAGATATGGCTTCATCAAAGGTACAGTAATATCCAAATGTTTGCGGATACCATCAGAACCATCAATTGCTGCGGCTTCGTACACATCAGCAGGAATTGATTGTAATCCTGCTAAATAAATCACCATGTAATAACCGAGTCCTTTCCAGACAGTGACAACCATGACGCTAGCCAGAGAAATCGGTACAATGCCAAAAAGTTTAATTGGTGGATTATCAGTTAACCAAGGAATACCTTCAGCAGCAATACCAAAAGTTTTGAGGAGTTGATTGAGTAAACCATTTTCTGCATACAGCCATTTCCAAGCTATACCTGCAACTACTATGGAAATTATGACTGGAGTATAATACGCGGCTCTAAACCAATTCATCCCCCGCAGTTTCTGATTGACTAAAATTGCTAATCCTAGAGGAGCAATTACCAAAATTGGTACCGCACCGACAAGATAGATAAAAGTGTTTTGTAATGTTTTCCAAAACACTGCATCTTGCCAAAGCTTGAGAAAGTTTGTCAAACCTATCCATTGCGGCGGCTGAGTAATATCTTCGTAGCTAGTGAAGCTCAAGTAAAATGCTTGCAATGCGGGATAAAAGACGGTTAAACCTAATAACAATAATGCAGGTAGTAAAAATAAATAGGGAGTTAATTGGTGTTTAAGTAAAATCCAATTTTTAGGGGTGAATCGATTCATGTAGCGTGTCAAGCCTTAAATATTGCAAAAAAAGGTTCCTAGTTGGGCTGTCTTTGCTTTCGGTGTGACATGACTTTAATTATGCGATCGCATAATTAAAGCTTACTTTAGCACTGTTCGCGGGGCTTTCCCGGAGGATAGCACAACTATGAACCTTATATGGAATATCTCTACACTTTACCACGAGCGATCGCAATTACAATTGCTCCTCTTCTTCATCCAGCCAAATTTCTGCTAATAGTGTTAAGCCAATCAGCCAAAGAAAACAAAAGGTTGTAAACAAGATTATTCCAGTCATTGCTTTTAACTCCTTGAGCTAAGCAAAGAACTATCTTTAATTTATCGATATTTTCATGCAATTAAAAGCATCTCTACACAAAGCGTAATAAAAATAGGCATTTGGAAGTATATTTTCATTACTCTATTTGGAGTTAATAATCATTAAAATTCCATTTCCGTATCCTGATGTTCCTATCTCTTTATGTCAGCCTACATCATAGGTCTTCAACCAGTTTACTTGGCAGCAATTTGTTTACCTAAAGTTTCCACTGCTTTAATAAATTGAGGATCTAGCAAAGTACCAATTTTTTCCTGTTGATTAGCCCACAAATCCTGTTTTTGCTCATTACTTAGATTTACAATCACATCTGGAGTAATCCCCTGTTTTTCAATATTTTTACCTTTGGGTGTATAGTACTTAGCAATTGTTACTGCTAATCCTGAACCATCTTCTAAAGGACGTAATGATTGCACAGTAGCTTTGCCAAAAGTCCGACTACCTACTAAAACAGCACGTTTATTATCTTGTAAAGCACCTGAAAGTATTTCAGTAGCACTAGAGCTGGCATTATCTACTAATATTACCAAGGGTTTATTGGTTAAAGCACGTCCATTTGCTACTTCTTTTTCTGTTTCACCTTTGCGGTCAACGGTAGAAACAATAGTACCTTGATTTAGCCACATGCGGGCTATTTCTATACTGGAATACAATAAACCACCAGGGTTGCCACGCAGATCTAAAATATATCCAGCAACTCGCTTATTTTCTAAATCTTTGATTGCATTTTGCATTTCTTTGCCAGCATTTGCACTAAATTGCTTAAGGCGAATATAGCCCAAATTCCCCACTGGAGTTTGCTGTTGATTGTAGCGCACTGGTTTAATTTCAATCCGCGTTCGTTTGATAGCAAACTGTTTGATTTGACCATTACGCTGAATTGTCAAGTTGACTGTCGTTCCTGGTTCACCTCGAATTAAAGATACCGCCTGATTGGTATCCATTCCTTGTGTACTTTTCCCATTTATCTTGAGGATGGTATCTTTAGCTAAAATTCCAGCCTTAAAAGCTGGTGTATCTTCAATTGGGACAATTACAAACAGCTGTTTTGTTTTTTCATCTTGTCCGATAGTGATACCGACACCTATTAGTTCTCCAGAATTATCTACCTGCGTTTTCTTAAATTCTGCTGGCTCCATAAAATAGGTGTATGGATCGTCGAGCTTTTTCACCATCTCCTTGATAGATTGGTAAGCTTGTTGTTTATTACTGTAAGACTTGTTTAAATATTCTTTACGGACAGCTTGCCAATCTGTTTTGTTA
This sequence comes from Desmonostoc vinosum, assembly GCF_059505385.1. Taxonomy (NCBI): domain Bacteria; kingdom Bacillati; phylum Cyanobacteriota; class Cyanophyceae; order Nostocales; family Nostocaceae; genus Desmonostoc; species Desmonostoc vinosum. The sequence goes on along the minus strand of NZ_JCACKM010000040.1, from coordinate 36,250 downwards.
AAAGTATCGTCTATGTATTGACGGTTGATTAGTTGCCAAACTTCATCTATCAATTCTTTAGAATTGTCTAATCTAGCAGCAGTGGAAACTGGTGACGTGGGTCTTGGTTGTCCAGTAGTTGCTGACTGTATTGGTGTAGCTGGTTTTACTGAGGCGAGTCTTGTATATGTATTGATAGGTATACCTAAAAAATCCGTTGTTTCAGTTCTGACATCTATCCTCGCTTGTCCATGAATTCCTAATAAGCGTCCTTGTTCATCCAATACAGGGCCGCCACTCATCCCTGGTTTAATGGGGGTGCTAAATACCAAGGAGTATTCATCCTTGGGCTTTTGCACAACTCTAGTAATAATTTGTGGTATAATTACATACTCACGAGTCACGCTCACAGCATCTGGATCAGCCCACCCAGAAATATATGCTGTCGTCCCAGCAGTTAACTGATCTAAATATAAATCTGCTTTGCGGTAGTTTTCTGTACTGGTAAATTGTAATTCGGCTAAATCAAGATTACCAATACGTTTCATAGCGCTACGACTAACTTGGTAAGTCTTGCCGTCATAGGTTTGGAGAGTGTAATTTCCTCCGGGTGCAACTACGTGCCAGTTAGTTAAAACAGTATAAGTATTGCTTTGGCGGTTAATAATTACCCCAGAACCAGTATTAGCCCCATCGATCCGAACCGTCACCTGTTGGGCTATGCTATTTACCGATGCTGGTAAGGCGATCGCAATTTCAACTTGCACTAATGGTATAACAGCAGTACCCATCAGACCAACAATTGCATGGAAGCGGGATGATAATAAATTCATAACCATAAAACAGCGGCCGTAGCTGGCGAGCATTGCCATAAATTTAGGAATATAGGCTGAATTATGCCAGATCTAGAGCCGGAAGTGAAATCAGCGATCGCAGTATATAGAGAAGGGACACCAGCTATACACATCTAATCGGCAAAATACGCACCCTAGATTGGGCTTGGTCAACAGTGTAGACCTCTTGCAAAAGTTCTTCTTTGCGTTCTCTTCTCTGCGCCTCTGCGCGACGAACACTTTGCTCAACGGGGGGAACCCCCGCACGCAAGTGTCCTCCTCTGCGTGAGACAAAAAATATTTATATCAATCAAAATTTTCATGTGCTTACAAGAGGAACTTCAATCTCTTGGGCCCGCCACGCAGCATAAGCAAGTGCCTCATAGATATCGGCTTCTTCTAAGTAAGGATACGCACTTAGAATCTCACTATTACTGTGTCCAGATGCTATTAAGCCGACGATAGTACCAACAGTAATACGCATCCCCCTGATACAGGGTTTGCCACCCATCACTTGTGCATTACGGTTAATTCTGGTGAGATTTTGCACGACTGTTACCTCACGGGAGATAGGAAAATTATTAGATAATAGCAGGTCAGTCATCCTTGTGAGAGACTTTACCTAGACGCTTACGGGCTTCTTGCTTGATAGCTTCTATATCTGTTACTCCCCACTCCCCACTCCCTGTCTTTCTTAAGAGTACCTACTGTAATTTCAAGAACTTATCCAAAGCTGTCACCAAGCTAGGAGGCCAACGACGAATATTCGCCACCCAATCGAGGTCTTTATAGCGTGTATCGAGTCCATAAGCTGCCACCCAATTGCTTTCAGCTTCACCTTGTTTACCATTTACCCAATAAGCAGCGGTGAGGGCGGCGCGCATATCAGCAAATTTGGGATATTTGCGGACGATGTTCCGCATCTGTTTGATAGCCTTGTCTATTTGGCCAGTTTCATAAAGTGCTATGGCATAGTTAGCACGGGCAAAAGCAAAATTTGGTGCTATGTCTGTAGATTTTTGATAATCTGCGATCGCATCTTGCCATTTGCCCAAACCTGCTTTGGCATTGCCGCGATTATTATAAGCCATCGCATCGTTGGGATCTAGTTCTAAGACATGATTATAATCGGCGATCGCGTCTTGCCATTTACCCAACCCTTCCAAAGCTGCACCACGATTCAAATAAGGATCGGTGACATTAGGGGCTAGTTCTATAGCTTTGTTATAGTCTGCTAGGGCTTCTTGTAACTTATTCTGACTGACACGCGAGTTTCCTCGATTACTCCAAGCCCCAGCATTCGTAGGAAATTGCTCAATAATCTTTGTCCAGTACTTTTCAGCTGTGGCAAAATCACCTTTATTTGTCGCTGCAAACGCTTGATTTGCTAACTCATCCCCTTGTTTTAACTGCTCTTGAGTAATATTAGGCTGTTGAGATTGTGCCATGACTGGTGTAGCCCAGCCAAACGCAAGTAACATACAAAGAAAAATACTAATTATTTTAATCATTTTGGGGAATGGGGGTACTGGGGAATTGGGAATGGGCAAGAGGACGCGGGGACGAGGGGACGCGGAGACGCGGAGAAAATTTCTCCCTCATCCCCCTCATCTCCCTCATCCCCCTCATCTCCCTCATCCCTCTACCTTAAATCAAGGCAGTAACGACAACTGTTCATTGGGAGGGATGAAGCCTAAATGCTTGTATGCTGCTTTGGTAGCGGTTCTGCCGCGAGGTGTGCGGCTGAGGTAGCCAATTTGCATCAGGTAAGGTTCATAGACTTCTTCGATTGTCTGGGTATCTTCACCTGTAGCAGCAGCAATTGTTTCCAATCCCACTGGCCCACCATTGAATTGCTCAATTATTACACTGAGCATTCGACGGTCTGTCCAATCTAAACCACATGGATCTACTTGGAATAGTTGCAATGCTTCAGAAGCGACAGTTTCGTCTATCTCTGCACATACTTTTACTTCCGCATAATCACGCACTCGTTTAAGTAATCTATTTGCTATTCTTGGTGTTCCACGCGATCGCTTGGCAATTTCTGTAGCACCATTATCAGTGATGGGGGTTTGGAGTAATTGAGCGCTTCGCAGTACAATCTTACTTAGTTCTGGAACTTCATAAAAGCGCAGTTTTTGAATTAAACCAAAGCGATCGCGCAGTGGAGAAGTCAGCGCTCCTACACGAGTTGTAGCTCCTACCAAGGTAAACTTTGACAGCGGTAAACTTCTCATGCGGGCACTCGAACCTTTACCAATAGTTATATCTAAGCGATAATCCTCCATCGCTGGGTAGAGAATTTCCTCTGTCATTCTGGAGAGGCGATGAATTTCATCTACAAATAGAATATCCCCAGGTTTCAGATTCACCAATAGTCCTACAATATCTCGTGGACGTTCTAGTGCCGGCGCACTGGTGATTTTGCAACTTACCCCCATTTCCGATGCTAAAATCATCGCCATTGTTGTCTTACCTAATCCTGGAGGTCCATACAGCAGCAAGTGATCTAACACCTCACCCCTAGATTTTGCTGCTTTAATGGCAATATCTAACACATCCTTTAAATCTTTCTGCCCAATGTAATCAGCAAATCGCTGTGGTCGAATACTCTCTTCTTGTTTACCTTGTTCATCAATAGCAGCTTCAGGTTGCAAAATCTTGTCATCGGGTGGTGTTTTTACCGATTCCCGGCGTTGCTTTGGTTGTCCGTTGGGTTCTGGAGGCTGTTTTTTAGAGGAGATGATCGCCATAGTTCAATTTGTAGGGGAGTAAGAAGTGCGGAGGATAAAGTGTTATGTGACTCTTGACAGCTAACTGGCCAGTCACGGAAAGCCATATACACTGCAATAGTTAAGAATAAACACGGGCTAAAATTTTCGTTGGAGAATACACACGTCAATTTAAAATTTAAATTCCGGGCTATTACCGAAAAAATAAAAAGTTATTATGTTATCTAAAAGAATTTTACCGTGCTTAGATGTAAAAGCAGGACGGGTTGTAAAAGGAGTTAATTTTGTAAACCTTCAAGATGCAGGCGATCCGGTTGAATTGGCCAAGGTTTACAACGAAGCCGGTGCGGATGAGTTAGTGTTTCTGGATATTACTGCCACTCATGAAGACCGGGATATTATTTTTGATGTAGTTTACCGCACTGCCGAGCAGGTCTTTATTCCACTAACTGTGGGCGGCGGTATTCAATCCTTAGAAAATGTTAAAGCTTTGTTACGCGCCGGGGCAGACAAGGTTAGTATTAATTCTGCGGCAGTACGCGAACCAGATTTGATTAATCGAGCCAGTGATCGCTTTGGTAATCAGTGCATAGTTATTGCTATTGATGCCAGACGCAGAACTGAATCTCATAATCCAGGCTGGGATGTGTACGTGCGTGGCGGCAGGGAAAACACAGGTTTGGATGCCTTACTGTGGGCACAAGAAGTCGAAAAGCGCGGCGCAGGAGAGCTACTAGTGACAAGTATGGATGCAGACGGCACTCAAGCCGGATACGATCTAAAGTTAACGCGGGCGATCGCTGAAGCTGTAAAAATTCCTGTTATAGCCTCTGGCGGCGCAGGCAATTGTGAACATATCCATGCAGCACTAACTGAGGGTAAAGCCGAAGCTGCACTTTTAGCATCTCTGTTACATTACGGGCAATTAAGCGTAGCAGAAATTAAAAATTATTTGTGCGATCGTCAAGTACCTGTGCGAATGTTTTCTTGAAATGGGTTTTCTGCAACATCCACATCTATCTTTGGCCAGACACACACTCTCCAAAGGGTGTTAATATTAATTTACATCTATTAATAAATATTAAGAAATATGTTGCTTCCTATTTTACTTTTTGATGTGGCACTAGTGGCGTGGTCACTCCACCTAATGGAAAAAGCCTACCAGAGCAAAGAATTTTCCTTCATGTTGGCTGGCACTTTAGTAGCTTTAGCTGCTGCTGCCATGTTAGTAGTTTACTTCTTGATGGGGCATTGTATGACTTATCTATTGCAAGTGTCTTAAAGAGTGCTGAGTGCTGAAGCGCAGTAGCGGGGCTTTGAGCCACGTACTGAGTGCTGAAGAGTAAGCAATAAGTTTTATATTTATTATAGAGAGAGCTTGACAAAGTATTTACTACTTAGAGATAATGAAAGACTGAAATTTTATGGGGTTATAGCTCAGTTGGTAGAGCGCTGCAATGGCATTGCAGAGGTCAGCGGTTCGAACCCGCTTAACTCCACCTGATTAAAGAATTCGTAATTAAAGAATTACCAGATTATGTAAGTGGTCAAAAATGGACTGACTTACAACGACACTATACTCCAGTTGCGATCGCTGAACGTATGCTTGAGCTACTTCCTTTAGAACGGCTACGTCCAGAGGAACGAGTAATTTTGATCCGGCAGCAGGGTCAGGTAGTCTTTTAGATGACTTTTGCTATGCTAATAGCAGTTTTACGTTAAGTTGAGTGTAAGGCGAGATACCCGCCCTACACTCAACTTAAACAATCGCCAATGCACCTAAATTACCGCTGTAACCAGTAATCTCAATGATGGCGTCAGTTGCAGCATTAAATCCATTGGTCGCATCATTAATTACCAAGAATGTTCGCAGATTTTCATCAAATGTACTACCGTTATTTGTTCTCAAGGTGAAGGTTGCCGCTTGATTAGCAACAAGACTAGTATTATCCAACAAAAGTTGAATTCTAGACTCAGTTAGCAGATTAATCTCGCCAAATTGCTCAACATTACGAGCATTTACAGCCTTTGGTGCATCAATCTTATCTACATGAATGTTTAAGTCTTTAATCACATCAAAATTCGCCAGCAACGAATCACTCAAAGACTCAAATATAAACGTATCACGACGATTGCCGCCTGTGAGAATATCGCCACCTGCACCACCAATCAAGGTATCACGACCATTGCCACCAAATAGTTGGTCATTGCCGTCAAAACCTGAAAGTTGATCATTACCATTGCCACCAAAAAGTTGGTCGTAACCATCAAACCCGACAAGGTCATCATTGCCTTTACCACCATAGATGATGTCGTTACCACCTAACCCTAATAGTTCATCGTTGCCATCTTTTCCTTGACACTCCCCGACCTAAAGGTACGGGGATTCTGTAATCTGCCTTGTCACTTGCTTTACCAGGTTTTCACCAAGCAAAGTAGAGGTCACGAGTCCTACAGCGTTACTTCGGGACTGCCCGTCCCTAGCAAGTTTAGCAAGATTCAAAATGTTAATTGCTGCGTTTTCGTCTCTATGAAGACTGCATCCACAACTACATACATGGGTGCGGGTTGATAGAGATTTTTTCACAATCACACCACAATTTGAACATTTTTGTGAGGTGTAATGTGGTGCTACAGCAACTGCTAACTTACCAAATTTACCAGCAAAATACTCAATCCACTGCCTAAACAAATACCAGCCAGCGTCAGAAATTGACTTAGCCAAACAATGGTTTTTGAGTAAATTACGTACCTGTAAGTTTTCATAGGCTACTAAGTCGTTAGACTTGCACACGTTACGCGCTATTCTCTTAGCGTGTTCATTCCGTTGCCTACTTATTCTTAGGTGCTTTCTGGCAAATATAGCTCTAGCCTTTTTACGTCCTAATGAACCTTTTTTCTTTTTGTAAATGCGTCTTTGAGCGTGCTTAACTGATTTTTCAATCTTTTTTAAAAACTTTGGATTAGCCTCTTGATGACCGTTAGAATCGGTGTAAAAACTTTCAATCCCAACATCTAAACCGATTTCATTACCTGTCAATGGCTGAATATCTGAAACTTCGACATCAACACAAAATTGACAGTAGTAACCATCGGCACGGCGTACCAATCTAACACGCTTAATTGACTTAACCGGGTAGGTTTGAATATCCCACTTGCCTAACAATTTCAACTCACCAATACCTTTTTTATCAGTAATGGTAATACGCCGTTTGTTTGAGTTTAGCTTCCATCCTGATGTTTTGTACTCAACTGAGCGGTTATCATGCTGAAATCTCGGATATCCTTTTTTACCGGATACTTTCTTTTTACAATTGTCATAAAACCTTGATATTGCCAACCATGCTCTTTCGGCTGCTGATTGCACAGCCATTGAATTTAAGTTAGCCACAAATTTAAATTCGTTGCGTAGTTCCGTTGAATACTTATTGAGCGCAAATCTATCAATTTTCGACTCTCTTGGCGCATCCATCCAATACCTCAAACACTTATTTCTAATGAATTGAGTTGTTTTGATGGCTTCCTCAATAGCTAAATATTGAAGTTTCTTCGCTTTAATTTTGTATTCTAGAACTAGCAACTTAATCACCTCCTTGTTGTTTATGTATTATGTCGATTATACTATATATTTATACAAACTTACAATAGGTTATTTCGGAAAATGGCAGCTTTTACACCAGATGAATATAGGCATGAGGGGAATGCTATATCATTACTTAACTACCACTTTGTTTTTATCCCTAAACGTAGAAAAAAAGTTTTAGTTAATGAAATAGCGGAACGATTACAGCAAATCATTTGTGATATTTGCAATGAGAACAGATGGCGAATTATTGCAATGGAGATTATGCCCGACCATGTGCATATTTTTTTAAATGCCAAACCAATAGATAATCCTGCTCAAATGATGAACAAAATTAAAGGGAGGGCTAGCCATCACCTGCGAAAAGAATTTCCCGAATTGCTCAAATTACCAACACTGTGGACACCCAGTTATTTTGTATCCACTGCTGGAAACATCAGCACAGAATCGGTAAAACGATATATTGAACAACAACGTGATTGAAAACGTTACAGAGGCGTAAACGCCTTCTAGCAGCTTTCATCCCTTGCCTAAAGTACGGAATACGGCGCTGTGCGCCTGTTCCTCAAGGGTTTTCAGCTAGCCGTCCTTATAAATTGTGTCATTGCCTCAGCATCATAAGTATATTTTATGTTGTAACTGGAGAATAAGACACCTTCAAAGCTTCCCTCCCAATAGTTTTCGGAGATCAGATTGCCTTCAGGATCGTATGTATAATTTAGTGTGGTTCTAACATACAAGCCTCCAGAGTCATTGGCAGTTTCAGAGGTGATGGATATGAGGTTGCCCTCAGCATCGTAGCTATATGTAGAGTTAGTAATTCCACCAGGTCTCTCAAAGGCATTGTATTCAGAAGTATTTGTGAGTCTGCCTTTGGCATCGTAGGTATTGCTGATGAAGGATTCTCCACCCCCTTCATAGGTAGGTTCTGTGTCACTGATTAATAAACTACCGTTAGCATCGTAAGTAATGGTGGTGTTACTGAGAATATTGATTTCGCCAGATGCGTTATCAACAGCAAAGCTACTAGCTATAACTCTACTCTTAGCATCGTAGGTATAGTTGTAGACAAACCCGTTATTAAATTCGCCGTAAGGGCCGTAAGGATCTGATGCTGTCAGATTGCCTTTGTCATCATAGGTATTATAGATACCGTCGGATATTTGCTGGTTATTATCATCATCATAGATAAAATCGAGGAATGATACGAGATTGCTGTTGGCGTCGTAGGTATAGATGCTAGCGTTTTCAGGCTGACCATCTGCATCATCATCAAAGCTTTTGGATAGCAGTTGTCCTTGAGAATTGTAAGTATAAGTATTAATCCTGTCTACAGTACCATCTGCGTTATAGTCACTGGTTTCAGATATCCGGTTGCCTCTAGAATTATAGGCATAGTTTGTAGTTCCATCATTGATGAGGTTATAGGTGATGACTGACTCTGCTATGCCATCACTATCACTGTCAATTCGCTCTGTGATCAGATTGTTTTCGTTAATCTCCTTAAAGATGGAGTTGCTTTGAGTATTGTAGAGATAAATTGTGGTGGATGTCATAATTTTTGTTCATACTTACTCAAATACAATGATGTTAGCTTGTATTCATTTGATGTACTTTTTTACGTAATTATACTTTACGAAGCGATCGCCAATCTTGGAATCATGTATAGCTGTATGGAGTTTAATCACCTTTTGAATAGCATCAGGTGAAGCGAAAACGCATAATTATTACAGCGCTGGTTTTTGTGGACAAGAACCGCAATAGACCTCTTGCAAAAGTCCCAGATGCGTGGGACAAGTAAGTTAGAGTTGGGTAGCATCTATGACCTACGAACAGGTAAAAAGTCTGAAACCAGAAGACTTTAAACGCTTATGTGGCGTACGTCCGGATACTTTTAACCAAATGCTCGAGGTAGTGCGATCGCAACGGCTGAGTAAATCACGTTAGGCGATCGCCGCTATCATTGCAAAAGTGATTTTAAACTGTTTCACCACCACGTTCTATAATTACACCACCCATAGCAAAAAATGTAGCTTGGTCATGTGGAGATGGTTTTTGACTTCCAGATTCATCCAAATATAAAGCAAATTGTTTCATCTTAGTAAAAAAAATAATATAAAAGCATAACAAATCAGGCAGGCGACTGGATGCGCCAGACACCAGCCTGCGGTTTTAACTACAAAATTTTTACTATAGCCAATACTGAGCAATAAAGCTATGCCGTACTGCCTAGCTCAAACCTTTATATATTCAGCTTTGAGCTAGGCGTGAAAATTCGTTGCTTAGTTGTTTCTTACTTCTGCTCAATTGCCTAAAATGAGCCAGATCACTTCACAAGCATTGGAGAATCTACATCTAGAAGCCAATTCTCATCAACAAATTCTAGATTTTCATTATAAACAAGAACCAATTCACCAAGTTTTTGAGCTTTACTACTTACAGTTTTTGTATGATCAACAGTATCAGCTATAAGTGAAAATTTTAGTTTTAAAAAACGTTCAGTGTGAGTAACGCCAATAGAACTGCTAATTAATTCGGCTTCTAGGGTACGAGGCAACGTAATTGTTTCATAGTATTCATCTTGTTCATCCCAGTAGCCGCACACTTGATAATTACATTGTTCAAGATGTTCTTGAACAAGAATATTAGCATCTAAATTTTCTAGTATTTCAGTTAAATCTCGCCAGACTTGATGATTTTTCAATTCGAGCCTTGTCATAGTTATGTGTGTTTAATGTTCTGTTATCAAACCAGGGAAGTGTAATATACCATCAATGAATTTTGCATGAAATCGGCGGTCGCCACCTTTACCTAAAACTTTAGATTTCAAATCGTAGCCTGATTCTTGCGAAGCCACCAACCCAATATTCCCGCGAGGGGAGACTTGCCTTTCTCGATGGCTTTTAAATGTTTACCCTTTTGATCATATTTTAGTTTTTTGCTAAAAACCGTTACGGTGATTTAACAGGAATGGCTGCGGTAATTGTCCGAAATATTAACGAATCAGAGCGAGGAGCTTATGTACACATAACGCTAACACCACAATCAATGCAATACTTTCCTAATGCTGTTGATTGGCTTGTTAGAGACATCAAAAAGCTACGTGGTATTGTTGTTTCTGGTGCTGCCACAAAAGACAAAGCTGATCCCGTTACCTTTCAGGTTCAAGATAGACAAATACTTAAGCAAATGATTGCGACTTGTGGTCAAAAGTATGGATGGGAACTATTTCCATTCAATAAACCTAAAGTAAACGAGTTTTTATTTGACGAAAAATATACCATTGATAACCCATCTACTTGCTCTGTAGCAAAACGTGTTGAAAGTTTAAATTTTGAAGGCAAGAGTGTGGGTAAATGTGTTTTACGGGATGAAACACTTTGTGAAACTTGTGTGTGTAATATTACTGGGCTAGCACAAGGAATTGATAGTTTTGATATCCCAACTATTTTAGGAGTTCTACAGGCTTCATTTGGTTGATAAGAGGTTTCAAATAGCAGTTAGCCAATCTTGCTGATGCAGCCGTAGCCAAGCTTTGCGAATATGCTCAGGCTTGAAGATTTTGCGTTTGCGATCGCTCCACTCATGCACTAAAGCGATCGCCTGTTCGCTATCTTTGGCTGGAGTGGTTTCTTTGATAGCCACCCAGTGGACTGTCGCCAACAATTCCATACCATAGGGAGTTTCGAAACCAGTGATGAGATTGCTAACTCGCTCTAACCGCTTCTGAGCTTCTGGTTCTGTTGATAAAAAAGCTTGTGCTGTTTCTCTGCCTTCTGGTAAAACATAAATTTCGGCACTTTCGGCTTTAGCAGTTCCATCACCATAGCCGCGAATGTAATGCCCCTCAATATGTTTCAAGACATGATTGAGATTATTAGCGTATGGGCCATATTTATGTTTTACTGAATCTCTTATTTAATCGTACTATTTTATTGAATAATAGAGAATCTTTAATAACCATAAACTGTTAACCATGCAGGAAAATCCCCTGTTCCCTATTCCTTCCTTGAGAAGCTATGACTGCGGTTGTCACAACCGCTGCTTTCCCCTTTTCCCTGTTAAGCGTTCCCTCTCACTTGCCAATATCTTCATTCCAAAGTTCAGGATTAGCTTCAATAAATTCACTCATCATCTGTTCGCATTGATCAAGGTTGAGGTCGATTACTTCTACACCGTGGGATACCATAAAATCTTTAGCACCAGAAAAAGTTCTCGATTCTCCAGCGATGACTTTTTTAATCCCAAATTGCACTACAGCCCCAGCGCACAAGTAACATGGCATTAAGGTTGAATAGAGAGTTGTGCCTCTATAACTGCCAATTCTTCCCGCATTACGCAGACAATCAATTTCGGCGTGGGTAACAGGATCACCATCTTGTACGCGCTTGTTATGTCCTTTGCCGAGGATTTCGCCATCCTTGACAAGCACAGAACCAATGGGAATTCCACCCTCTTGCCTGCCTCGTTTAGCTTGAGCGATCGCAACTTCCATAAACTCATCCATGTTAACCTCCTTTTATGTCAAAACAACTCGTATTAATGGATCATGATGGCGGTGTAGATGATTTTCTCGCAATTATGCTATTGCTAACGATGGATCATATCGAACTTCTCGGTGTAGTTGTCACTCCTGCCGATTGTTATCCTCAACCAGCTCTCAGCGCTACCCGGAAAATTCTTGATTTGATGGCATCTTGTCACATCTCGGTTGCAGAAAGCACTGTGCGCGGTATTAACCCGTTTCCTTATCTTTATCGCCGAGATTCGTTTGTGATTGACCATCTTCCCATTCTCAATCAAAGCGAAACCATTAACACACCTTTGGTAGCACAAACAGGTCAAGATTTTATGGTTCGAGTGTTGCGTGAGGCATTGCAACCAGTCACACTCATGGTTACAGGCCCCTTGACGACGGTTGCCGCAGCATTAGAAAAAGCACCAGACATTAGCGCCAAAATTCAAAGAATTGTCTGGATGGGGGGTGCATTAAATGTACCTGGCAATGTCGAAAAAAATTGGGAACCAGGACAAGACGGTTCCGCAGAATGGAATGCTTATTGGGATGCGGTTTCGGCAGCAAGAGTGTGGGAAACGCCGATTGAAATTATCATGTGTCCTTTGGATTTAACTAACAATGTCCCCGTTACATCAGAATTAGTACAAAAAATGGGACGACAACGCCACTATCCCATATCCGATTTAGCCGGACAATGTTATGCATTAGTGATTCCCCAAGATTATTATTTCTGGGATGTGCTAGCAACAGCTTACCTCGGACATCCAGAATTTTATCAATTGCGCGAGTGGGAAACAGAAATTATTACCACAGGTATTAGTCAGGGGCGTACAAAAATAGTCCCTGGTGGTCGTAAAATTTATGCAATGGATCGAGTAGATAAAGAAGCTTTTTATGCCTACATTTTACAGCAGTGGGCACGTTAAATAGTTCGTAATTCGTAATTCGTAATTAATCGAACACGATATTACTTAGCTATCTGTAGTTCTTGGATGAATTCTTGGTAATATTCTTCGTGTGAACCCAAATAGTTGTCCATTCCTTGATGAGTTAAATACCCAGCCTTTTTTGTGTGTGGATTTTTAACGTAGCTATAGATAACTTTTGAGCGTTCTAATGCTTCATACCAACTAATGTTAAATGCTGCCAACTTTGGATAGAAAACCATATTAGCATAGTGAGGAATATGATCATGTATCCACCAAGCTAAAGCTGTCCAGTCTTGGGTGCGATCATAGTACGGAATAAACGAGGTGACAATGATACACGCGGTTGCACCCATATAACCTTTTTTACTTCTAATATCCCAAATGTGACCTGCATAACTTGATTCGTTGCTGGCACAGTTGTACTGATTTTTGTTTTCTGCACCTTTAGCATTAACTGTACAAGCACGGAAGGCAGAACGCACACTAATTCTACCGAGTGCATCTTGAATTGGTTCTAACACTTGCTCACAGAGCATTTTTCCGGCTGCGATCGCTAAGTCTGGATCATCTGGTATGTTGGGAATGCCTTCTATTTGTGAAATCTCAGAGTACAGGAACTCACGCATAAAAAAACTCTTAGAAAGTTGAACACGCCCCAATCTTTCTAAAGCTTCTACAGTTTGTGGTTTTCTCATAGACTATTAATTAAATAATAAAATTTAAACCCAATAAAAGAGCCGCTACAGTTCCTGCAACAGAAATTTCGCCTCGGCTGATTTTATCCAAAACTAATTCTATAGGAATTAAGATAACTTCAATTTCTTCTGTAATGTCCAAGTTTTGCTCGCCAGACTTGATAACATTCTCTGCTAAAAATAAATGTATTTTATTAGTATCTTTGCTAGGTTTGTCATATAACGTTGCAATTTTCTGTAGCTGTTTGGCGCTATAACCAGTCTCTTCTTGTAATTCTCTCATAGCTGCTAATTCAGCGCTCTCTTGTGTGTGGTCAAAACTCCCTGCTGGCAGTTCGATAAAAAAATCTCCTACTGCGTGTCTGTATTGACGAACAAAAATAATTTCTTGATTACTAGTAATAGGTAAAATTAACGCGACTTCTGGTTTAATAGTGACAAAGTAATCATCTACAATTTTACCATTAGGCAATTCGATTTCATCTTGTCTTACCTGACACCAGCGTTCATCTAAAACCATTTTTGAGTTTAAAATTTTCCATTTTTTTAAATTGTTCATAAGATCAATCAAGAATAAGTTTATGTATAAAAAAGCTTTTGGAGTGAGGACTTTAATCCTCTAAGAGGAAAGCACTTCAGTAATTAATCTAGAAATTATCACTAACGTATTATTTCATCCACCATAGTATACTTATGCAAATAGATGTTACATCATTTACCGTAAACAAACGATTTCCCTTGACCATCAGCCGAGGAACAACGGCACAAACAACGAATATATGGGTGAAAATTTCCCAAGATGGGATTGAAGGTTGGGGAGAGGCATCACCCTTTAGTGTGGGCAATTACTCACAATCAACTGATACAATCAGAATCGCATTACAGCAAGTCGTACCTGCGTTGCAAGGATTCAACCCTTTACAACGGCAGCAAGTTGAGCAAGTGCTAACCCAATTTCAAGTTCCTTGTTCGGTTAGGGCAGCATTGGATATGGCGATGCATGACTGGCTTGGCAAGTATGTAGGTTTACCACTGTGGCAAATCTGGGGACTCGATCGCAATGTGATAGTACCAACTTCGGTAACAATTGGGATTAATTCACCAGAGGGAGCCAAAGCAAGGGCACGGGATTGGTTACAATTTATGAATGTTCAGCTGTTTAAGGTGAAATTAGGTAGCCCAGATGGCATAGACGCAGATCGAAAAATGCTATTAGCGGTACGAGAACAAGCACCTGATCTGGAATTTTTCGTTGATGCCAACGGGGGTTGGAATTTGATAGATGCGATTGAGATGTGTAGTTGGCTAGCTGATTTAGGTATAAAGTATGTAGAACAGCCACTGCCACGAGGAGAGGAAAAAAACTTAACAAAACTCAAAGAGCATTCGCCTCTACCTATTTTTGCTGATGAAAGTTGTTTTACCAGCGCTGACATTCCTCATCTAGCAAACTGCGTGAATGGTATTAACATTAAATTGATGAAATCAGGGGGTTTAACTGAGGCAATGCGGATGGTACACACAGCACGAAGTTGTGGTTTGCAAGTAATGTTCGGTTGCTACTCAGATAGTACTTTAGCAAATACAGCCGCTGCTCAGTTAGCACCACTAGCTGATTATTTAGATTTAGACAGTCACCTAAACTTAATTGATGACCCCTTCACGGGTGCATTGATGCAAGAAGGAAGAATATTACCAAACGATTTACCAGGCTTGGGGGTACAACACAGTGCGTCTGTCGCTTAATCAACGAGTTGCTATCTTATTACATGAAGGAGTCACCGGCCCCCAGGGCAAAACCGGACTATCAATTTTACGCTATAGCGAAGCCCCGATAGTAACACTAATCGATCGCGAGTGTGCGGGTAAATCTCTAGTAGAACTCACAGGTATCAAGCGTGAAGTACCGATTGTAGCATCGGTAGCAGCAGCATTAGAATACAAACCCGAGGTTTTGGTGATTGGGATTGCGCCAAAGGGTGGTGGTGTACCAGATGATTATTGGTTAGAAATTAAACATGCCCTAAAATTTGGTATGTCTTTAGTCAATGGTTTGCACACACCAATGGCAAACATGCCAGAGTTAAATGCCCTATTGCAACCAGGGCAAATAATTTGGGATGTACGCAGAGAACCACCAAATTTAGAGGTTGCTAGTGCCATAGCACGTACTCTTCCCTGTCGGCGAGTGCTGACTGTAGGAACTGACATGGCGATCGGTAAAATGTCTACAAGTTTAGAACTACATTGGGCGTCAAAACTGCGGGGCTGGCGTTCTAAGTTCATCGCTACGGGTCAAACTGGTTTAATGCTAGAAGGAGATGGCATAGCTTTAGATGCAGTCCGGGTAGACTTTGCCGCTGGTGCTGTCGAACAAATAGTCATGCGCTATGGTAAAAACTACGACATCCTTCATGTCGAAGGTCAAGGTTCGTTACTTCATCCTGGTTCCACAGCAACCTTACCCTTAATTCGTGGTTCTCAACCAACTCAACTAGTATTAGTGCATCGAGCCGGACAAACTCATAACCGTAATAATCCCTATGTACCCATTCCATCTTTACCAGAAGTAATCCGGCTTTATGAGACTGTTGCAAGTGCTGGGGGTGCTTTTGGGAAAGTGCCAGTAGTTGGTATAGCGTTGAATACTGCACACTTAGATGAGATTAAGGCTAAAGAGGCGATCGCGCAAACAACAGCCGAAACCGGACTACCATGTACAGATGCAGTACGCTTCGATGCTGGAGTGCTTTTAGATGCGGTAATGCAGAATTAGTTGGGGAATGGGGAATGGGGAATAGTAATAAATAAAAGATAAACCCTGGTAGAAACGGGCCATAGCGCGTCTCTGCCAGGGAAATGAGACAGTAAAAAAGCAGGGGGAGAAATAAATAATTCCTAATTACGAATTACGTTAGCGCAGCGGTAGCGAGTCC
The DNA here is from genome assembly GCF_059505385.1 of Desmonostoc vinosum. Lineage (NCBI taxonomy): Bacteria > Bacillati > Cyanobacteriota > Cyanophyceae > Nostocales > Nostocaceae > Desmonostoc > Desmonostoc vinosum. The sequence goes on along the minus strand of NZ_JCACKM010000040.1, from coordinate 20,041 downwards.
TCGAGCGTCATTACGAATTACGAATTCCCCTAAGCAATACTCAAATTCACCTTCACAATAATATCGTTGAAATCATAGTCACCGCCGTGTGCTAAATCCTCAAAGCCAAAGGTGTTATCTCCTAATAGGCGAACGTGATCAGTTTGGTCTGTATTAGCCCCCAAGAATGGGAAGTAAACAGCCGGATTATTATTAGAATTACTTGCAAGAAAAGTATCAGGCGTACCATCAACAATCATGAATGGGACAAAAATACCACCAGGCTGCAAAGTGCCAGTGTAACTTGCAGCGCTTTGATTCTCCACAGTCAAAGCAAGACCGCCTACACGGTTGCGAATAGCTGCTTCAGTATAGCCAGCTTGCCCAACCAATAAATCTGCTGTACCATCACCGTCAGTGTCAATACCACCATCCTCATCAATTACCTGATAAAAGCCGATAAAGTTGTTGTGAACAGCTTCTCTATTGACAACAAACTCAGCATTTACTACTTGTGTAACATCTCGCAAATCAAGAACTTCGCCTTGTGGTTTTCCTTGTAAACCTGTACCTAAAACTAAATCATCATCCGTGACATTTGCCGTCACCACCAAATCTTGGAAATCATCAGTGTTAGCACCTTGGGCATCCCTCCAACCGAGAGAAAACCCTCCATCCTCTAAGTTTTTGATGTTGAAACTAGCATCAGAGGAAAAGAGTACATCATCGAGACTACCTTCTCCACTCATCACCTCATCAAGAGTGCTGTTGCGTACAATAAAAAATCGCAAACGTTCGCTAGAATCGACTTCTAGTAGGCGCGTTGCTTTGTTAATAAACCCGTTGGGAATTTTAACAATAGTGGAAAATAACACCTGAGAACGCTCTAAAGCCGCTTCGGTATAACCTTCTTCACCAGGACCAATACCATCAATTGTCCCTTCTTCATCGTCAACGATGAATACTCCCAATTCATTAAGTAGGTTAGAACTTTGTCCAGTCAGCTTGATTGAGAGTTTGGCTTTTTCGTTGTCACTGTTGACAATAAAGACATCTTTGTCATTAACCTTGGTTAATTTTGTTGGCACATCAATATCAGTGACATTGATCATAAACTCTTCTTCTTTAGAGTTCATAGCAGTGTCAGTTGCTTTGACACGGATGTTGTAACTAGGCTTAGTTTCAAAGTTCGGAGATTTCCTGATAAACAGCTTATTGCCTTTAATGATGAAAACCGGATTATCAGTATCACCAGTTCCGGCAACTAAATCATAAGTCAACGGGTCGTTTTCATCCGGGTTATCAGTTGAGAAAGCTCCAATTTCCTTATTCTTCGGTGCGTTATCGTCAACCTCTGTATTGCTTAACATCAATGTTGTGAAGGATTCATTAATATCGTTGATATTAATGACAAACTCTTTTTCTTCAGGAGTGTTAGAACCATCCGACACACTCACACGGATTTTGTAACTAGTTTTAGTTTCATAGTCTGGGGAAGAGTTGAATTGCAATTTATCCCCATCAATAGTGAAAGCACCATTATCATCACTACCTGTGCCAGTTACAAAGCTGTAGGTTAATGTATTGCCTTCTTCATCGGTGCTGGAGAAGGTAGCAATGTCGGTAGATGCTGCTACATTTTCGTCTACACTTATGGGACTCAATGCAAAATCAGTGGGCGGTTCGTTGATGTCATTAATATCAATGACAAACTCTTGTTCTTCAGGAGTGTTAAAACCATCCGATACACTTACACGGATTTTGTAACTAGTTTTAGTTTCATAATCTGGGGAAAAATTGAATTGCAGTTCATTCCCATTAATAGTGAAAGCATCGTTATCATCATCACCCATGCCGGCAACAAAACTGTAAGTTAATGTTTGACCTTCAGGGTCAGTGACCGAAAAGGTAGTAACGACAGTGGATGTTTCTATGTTTTCGTTAACAGCTATTGGTGTAACTGGAGTTGATATAAAGCCTGTAGGAGGTTCATTAATATCGTTGATATTAATGACAAACTCTTTTTCTTCAGGAGTGTTAAAACCATCCGACACACTCACACGGATTTTGTAACTAGTTTTAGTTTCATAGTCTGGGGAAGAGTTAAATCGCAGCTTATTGCCACCGTTAATAGTGAAAGCACCATTATCATCACTACCTGTGCCAGCAACCAATGTATAAGTTAATGTTTGACCTTCAGGGTCAGTGCTGGAGAAAGTAATAATGTCGGTAGATACTGGTATGTTCTCGTCAACATTTACTGGACTTGGATTTGATGCAAAATCAGTGGGAGGTTCGTTGATATTGGTAATGCTGATAGTCAACGCCTCTTCGTAATATTCTCCCGCAGCGTCTGTTGTTCTGACACGAATGCTGTAACTAGTTTGGGTTTCATAGTCTGGGGAAGAATTGAATTGCAGTTGATTTCCGTTAATAGTGAAAGCACCATTATTGGTATCACCCGCACCAGAAACCAAGGTATAGGTGAATGATGTATCGACTGTATCTGAGTCAGTGGTTGAGAAAGTAGCAACGTCGGTAGATGCGGCGATGTTTTCGTTGAAACTTGTTGGACTCAGACTCAAGTCTGTGGGAGCATTGTTAATTCTGTAGCGTACTATGGCAAAGCTACCCCCACTGTTACCAGCTACGAGAATCTTGCCATCTGATTGTAGGGCAATGCTTCTACCAATGTCGTTGCTGCCAAGACCTGTAATGACGATGCCATTAGTGTCAAAGGTAGTGTCAAGAACGCCATTAGAGGTGTAACGTACCAAAGCAAAGTTACCACCACTGTTACCAGCTACAAGAATCTTGCCGTCAGGTTGCAGGATAACACTTCTACCAATATCGTTGCCGCCAAGACCAGTTACAACCTTGCCACCACTACCAAAGGTATTGTCGAGACTGCCATTGGTGTTATAACGTGCAATAGCAAAGCTACCATCGCTATTTCCTGCTACAACAATCTTGCCATCAGGTTGCAGGATAATGCTTCTGCCAACATCGTTGCCATCAAAATCAGTAGTGAGCCTGCCATCACCATCAAAGGTATTGTCAAGTGAGCCGTTGGAGTTGTAACGTGCTATGGCAAAGTTACCGTTGCTTTGTCCTGCTACAAGAATTTTGCCATTGGCTACTTGTTGTACAACAACACTGTAGCCACCATCAGAACCACCAAAATCTGTAACGACTCTGCCATTAACACCAAAGCTGTTGTCATGATCACCATCTGTTCTGTAACGTGCTAAAGCAAAGTTACCGTTGCTTTCTCCTGCTGAGAGAATCTTGCCATCTGATTGTATGGCAACGCCGTAGGCAATGTCGGTGCCACCAAGAAAACCATGAGTATTCTTACCATCACTATCAAAGCTGCTGTCAAGAGTACCATTGACTAGATAACGTGCTACGACAAAGTCATCGCCGCTTTTACCCACCACAACAATTTTGCCGTCGCTTTGCACAGCCACGCCATAGCCTGCCTCGGTGTCAGCAAAATCAGTAGTCAACCATCACCGTCAAAGGTGTTGTCAAGAGTACCATTGACTAGATAACGTGCAACAGCCAAGTTACCACTGCTTTCTCCCGCAACGATAATCTTGCCGTTGCTTGTTTGCACGACTATGCTATTTCCAATATCGACGCCACCAAAACCAGTCTTGACTATGCCATCGCCATCAAAGCTAATGTCAGGAAGTACTACAGATAAAACTGAGCTGTAAGCTGCCATTACTTCTGGCTCAAATGCCAGAGGCGCTACAACTTCCCCTGTACTCACTTCTAGTTCCCAGTCACCACCCAATGCAGCGCTTCCTGTTAAGTCATCAGATGCGGCGACTACTGCACCTGTGAGTTCGCTCAAGCGCTCAATAAGTGCCATACCTTGCTGTGTATGGGCGACTTCGCAACCATACAGCAGTAATTGGGCATTTGCGCTCAAGGCATTTGCCCAACCCATGAGTTGTTCAGTATAACAATTAATTGTTTCGTAGCTAAGTTGACTATTACCTAAATATATGCATCCTGGTGCGCCGTGGGAAACAATGTGTAAGCTGTTGATTTCCTGATGAGATGCCAGAACTTGGCTTATTTCTTCAATACTATCTTGCTCAGTGTTTAAGATGACAACACAAGTGTTTGGTAACACACCCGCTACTAGGCTTTGATAATCCTCTACCTGTGGGTCGATAAAAACTAAACGTTCTGTGGGCTGTTGTTGGTACAAATCTTGAGTGGGGTAGATAGTCATACTGACCAGCGTTTTACCAAGTAATGTTTTTATTAGTACTTTTTTATTCCTCACAAATAATTTCTACTAAATACTGAGATTATGTGTAGGAATTCTGAGATTTTGTGAAGAAACAAATATAAATGTATGTAAGCTAATGACTTATTGAGTTCAGTAGATTTACTAGTATGTAGCCAAAATAGAATAATTACTTTCAATAAATATTTGGTGTTGTTCAGCGAGGAAATTGATGCATAAAAGGGAACAAGAAACAGGACTGAAATTTCTTTGTGTGGAGACATACCCCAATACGGTTCAGTTAAGAAGATATGTAGGTTGGGTTGTAGCTTGCTTAAGCGTAGGGGTACGAAGTGAAACCCAGCTCCCATTGAAGTAAGAAATAAATGTCTAGACTTGTCTAGAATTTATATAGCAGACATACTCCTTCTATCACTCTGAGGAAATAAAAATAAATGTAGCAGCCGTCTTACTACGCGAAACACGGAAACGTTGAGGCGGAAGTTGCTACAGGTTACGCGAAACACGGCTTTTGACTCTTGACTATTAACCAGTCCCCATTACCCCTAATCCCCACTCCCTCCGGGAGCGGGGGCCCCGAGTTCCCCAGTCCACCATAGGAAAAAGGACAAGAGGATGAAGTTTTTCCCCTTGTCCCATCTTCTTTCTGCAAGAAGTCTGTTATTTATTGATTACGGAAAATATTTTTTGCACATCAGTTAAGGATAAATGCCACAACAGCTCTGGTTGCCAAGTATCCGGGTCAAACTGAGAGTGACGACCGCGTTGGTATGCTTGCCAGAGCCGACTCCAACTAAATTGTTGTTGATAATTTAGGTTTTGATGAATTACTCGCAACAATCCTAACCCTAACAAAACGTTAGTTAGTTGCAGCTTTGCTCCTAATAAAAATGCTTGTATTTCGGCTTCACCAATGGGATCTACACCATATTCTGTTAGGATGTGAACGCCGTCATGGAGTTGTTTACGACGGCTACCTGTAGTAAAGGGTTTTAAATTGTTTTTACCAAGAAAGTCTACCCAATTTCTACCAAAAGTTCCTATAGGAAGCGATCGCAATTTCTCTATGTCCACGATTTGCGGTACATTTAATCCCTTTACTTCAGTCATGCGATCAATTAAATCTAAAACTTGTTGCAAGCGCGGAACGGGATTTGAGGAAGTAGTAAAGGTTTGCATAGTCGAAATATGAAATTTTGTAAGGTGGGAAAAAACCCACCCTAACTGTTGCTATTTGTTTTGAAAATAGAAAATGGGAAAGAGTAAATAGATTGGAAATTCATTAAACTACAAATTACGAATTACGCGTTTCGCAGCGGTAGCAATGTAGAAGCGTTATTACGAATTACGAATTTGTATTAGTTGCGCTTATATCGATATATAGTGCGAGAAAAATTATTTTGTTGTTGGTTGAGTCGTCGTCGTTCACGAGGAGTTAGGCGTCCACCGTCAAGCAAATTGCGCCTACGTGCAGCTTCAAGAGCTGCTTGTCGGCGTTTGAGATTGCGTAGTTCGGCTCTATTTATAGAGCCATTTCTAACACCATTGTAGATACGTTGATTCTGCCTAACTTCACGATTATGTACTTCACCAGCAGAAGCTACTGTAGGCAAGAAAATCGCGGTAGCACACACAGCAGCAAAGATAAAGCGTTTCATAGAAATATCCTTCTCAATGGTTATGTATTTGACATCAGACTTTTTGACGATAATTAAGGATTGCGTTGTTGACGACGCTCTCTCCTATTTTCTTGGAATTGTTTGAGTTGTTCCTGTTGTTCGGGAGTCAGAACTGCTTGCATTTGCTGTTTTGCAGACTCGCGAATTCGACGCATTTGGGTTTTCTGTTCTTCAGTCAGATTCAGGTTAGCAAAATCCTTACCTCGACGTGATGGACGCTGACCTGCTTGTCGTTGAGTTTGACGTGCTTCAAATGCGGCTTTTAATTTTTCTTTTTGTTCTGGGGTCAGTAGTGCTTCAATCTGGGTACGAGTGTTGCGGCGAATTTGTTGTATTTGGGCTTTTTGTGCATCGGTTAGTTCTAAATTTCGCCAGGGGCCTTTTTCTGGGGTTTCTGTACGGGTTGGAGCCGGAACAGTTGGTTGTGCTTGAGCAACAAAGGGAGTTGTAGTTAAGGTAAGAGCGATCGCACCAGCGATGAGTGATAATGCTTTGAGTTTCATTTATTGCCTTGTGGTTTTTTGTGTTTTGATGTCACCATCATAGAAACTCACCTCTAGTAACCACATGAGGAGAAAGTCACGGTTAGACTATGACTTAAGTCATGATTCATTTCTTGCAAAAATGACTGACAATTATATGTAAATATTTGGAAATTGGGAATTGAAAATTGGATCTGGAAGATAGATTATACAAATCAATTGTCTTGTTTGAAATTCATCAAACAGCCTCAACTCGATGATTACCAATCGAAAATCTCAAGCTTAAAATTTTATGAGTCGCCCAATTAAGATTAACAATCATCCTTTTCGGTTTCTACTATATTTGGAATGGATTTTATTGGCGATCGCTGTTCTCAGTGCTGCACTGCCACATCCATCACCACGATTTGCTGCTAAGTTTCCAGAATTGACAATTTGCTGTCTTGTGATTTTTGGTTTAATGGGTCTAAGATTACCTACTAATAACTATCTTACTAAGATAATCTACACAGCTAGCGAAGTTTTATTAATTATTATAACGGGAATTTTTGGTGGTAGAACTGCTAGGCTTTTTCCTTTTTTATACATCATTTTAGTAACTCGCAGTTGTCTAATTTTTCAGTCATCTGGACGCTTATTCATTACATTTTTATCGTTTATTTTATTTTTACTAACACTACAATATCGATTTCCCAGACCGCCACTTCCACCACCGACACAGGAGAAGTTTCGGTTTTTTAGCTTTAGCTTAGCGATGTTATTTGGCTTAAGTTTGGTTTTTATATTATTGTTGATGAATGCAGTTTTATCTGAACGTAAAAGTCGAGATAAACTAGCGATTGCTAATGAAAAACTCCGTCAATATGCTCTGAAAATTGAAAATCAAGCCACTTTGGAAGAACGTAACCGTATTGCTCGTGAAATTCATGATTCATTAGGGCATTCTCTCACGGCTTTAAATTTGCAACTAGAAACTGCTTTAAAACTATGGCAATCTAATCCAACCAAGGCTTTTACTTTTTTAACAACAGCTAAAGAACTTGGTTCTAAAACACTCAAAGATGTCCGTCAATCTGTCTCTACTATGCGTTCCCATCTTTTACAAGAACAATCTTTAGAGCAGGCGATCGCTACTCTTCTAGAAGATTTTTATCGCTCAAATGGTGTCATACCAATTTGTCAAATAAATCTTGTCTATCCCATCCCAATAGAAGTGAGTACTTCTATTTATCGCATTATCCAAGAATCTTTGACAAATATCTCAAAATATGCGGATGCAACAGAAATTAAACTAGAAATCACTACAAAAATACGTAGTTTAGTGTTGATAATTCAGGATAATGGTAGAGGTTTTGATCTAAAGCAAAATACCACTGGTTTTGGTTTGCAAAGTATGCGCGATCGCACTCTAGCATTAGGGGGTGAATTTAAGATTAACACCACCCCTGGTTCTGGGTGTCAAATTATAGTTGATATTCCTATGACTAGGTTAATCACATGATTAAAGTGTTGATTGTAGACGATCAAAATTTAATTCGCCAAGGATTAAAAGCGTTATTAGAACTAGAGTCAGATTTAGAAATAGTTGGAGAAGCCGAAAACGGCGAACATGCAATTAATTTAGTCAGGCAATTACAGCCAGATGTCGTATTAATGGATATCAGAATGCCCATTATGGATGGAGTTGCAGCTACGCGAGAAATTCAAAAACATTTTAATAGCACCAAAGTTCTTGTATTGACAACTTTTGATAATGATGAATATGTATCAGCAGCTTTACAAAATGGTGCAATGGGTTATTTACTCAAAGATACGCCTTCAGAAGAATTAGCTGTTGCTATTCGCGCTGTTCATAAAGGATACACTCAACTAGGCCCAGGAATCGTTAAAAAACTATTGACTCAGTTTCCCACCAACACACCAACTCAGTCGCCACCCATACCACCTAATTTAGCCGAACTTACTCCTAGAGAAAAAGAGGTTTTACGTTTAATTGCTACAGGCGCTAGTAACCGCGAAATTGCTCAACAACTCTATATATCTGAAGGGACAGTTAAGAACCATGTTACGAATATTTTAAATCGGTTGAATTTGCGCGATCGTACTCAAGCTGCCATTTTTGCCAATACATTTTTGGATTATTTAAATGAATTATTATGACAGTGCGGCACAGAAAGCTAAGTATAAGGGGGAAATTTATTCATCCGACCAACCCGTGGATGAGTCTACAATATCAATAGAGTTTTTTCAACGCGATAGAAAACAAAATCGTAAGGGTATTGTAGCTATTAACTTATTGGAGTGGGAGCCATGATTAAAGATGATAAACAACTGGCATATTCCAAGGAATGGGTAGAAAAGTTTGCTGAAGCCAACCGGAAATTAAGGGCAAATGAAGAAAAGCGATTAAAAGACCCGGATGGCTGGCAGTTAATTCAAGATTCTAACGATGCGTTACGGCAGAAACTTGTGGATGAAATTGTTGAGTATGAAATGTTAGCCGCCCATAATTCCAACGAACCTATCACTCTACAAGTGGAGTGCATGAATAAAATATCTGATTTATTAATTAAAGCCAGAATTGCTTTTAAAATCACGCCAAAAGAACTGGCAGCGTTATGCGGACACACGGAAGAACAAATTAAATTCTTTGAAGATAAAGAGCAACATTCTTGGAGTTTTTAGCAGTTTCTGATGCCTTGGGTGTTGAAATTATTGATAGTAAATTTATTGCCAAAATGGATGAATTTTACCTCAAACGTTTAGAGGCAATCCGGCAAGCAGCAAGTATTAATGCTGAATTACAAACTACATCTTAAATATTGAAGCAACTCCACACCTGCTACAAAGAAGATTTACCCAACTATTTGTATATCCACTCAATATCCGCATCACTCAATGCTGGTGGAGGTGGAAGTTGGGTGAGTCTACCGATAAATCATACCCAGCTTCGTCATAGATAGCATTTAGCACAGCTTGCAACTCCAGTACAGCACTGGGGTCGCCTTGGCACAGGGGAGCGGGTATCGTCGGGAGAGTATCTTGTAACGTCCAAAATCAATAAGATTTACTTATCAAAAGTATGAGACTTTTTTGTCAAGTTCTGTTGACCATTTGTAACAATACTGTTATATTTGTTTACATAAGTTAATAAACAAACAAAAGAAAAAACTATGTACACCACAGTTAACGAAAACGGCGTTCTCAACAACTACGCAAACGAACCCCAAGTTTATTACGCTGAGTACCCTGCAATCTGGGAACAACGTAAATATGTTATACAAGGTGTGTTCGCTACATTGATTGTCACCACCTTAATCTTGGTTAGTTTGAGCGTTAGCTAAATTTTTTAGACAACGGTATCGGTTTCTTCCATCGACAACATTGGGCTTTCTCTGTTACCTCGGTTTCACAACTGAGGTTTTTTATTGTTTTAGTTCCGTCGAACTCACATGATTGAGAAAGGTAGGTTTTTTACATTAGACTTCTTGCAAAAATACTTGAACCGTCAGAGACTCAAGTCTCTGCCTAATAGCAAAAGTCCGTTGAAACGGACTAAAAATACTGTTATTAGTCGGTTGAAACCGACTTGAGTTATCAGCCAGAAAATAAATTTTCTGGCGAGTATCCGACTTTTGCAAGAGGTCTATTCAATCCAAAAAGCCTATTTCTTCGTTTTGAAATCTTTCTCCGCGTCCCCGCGTCTCCCCGTCTCCTTGTCTCCCCGTCTATCAAAACGCAAAATATTAAAAACTTACACCTGTAAGCCTGCTCCTCTGCCTCTTTTGGTGATCTAATATGGTTTGAGTACCCTATCATTGACGATCGCCACGAACCCGATGATCGAAGTTGAGCATTTGAGTAAAATCTACGGTTCTACCCCAGCTATTACCGATGTCACTTTTAGTGTCGAACCAGGGGAAATTTTAGGTTTCTTGGGCCCCAATGGTGCTGGGAAAACTACGACCATGCGAATTTTAGCTGGGTATTTACCGGCTACAAGTGGAACAGCGCAAATTGCTGGTTATGATGTCCATGAAAATTCTCTAGCTGTACGGCAGCGAATTGGGTATTTACCAGAAACACCACCGCTATATCCAGAAATGACGGTGGAGGGATTTTTGCATTTTGTCGCCCAAATTAAAGGAATACCAGCAGGCGATCGCACTAGTAAAGTCTTAGCAGCTATCAAGCGCTGTAATTTAGAAGAAAAGCGACGAGTGATTATTCGCAAACTATCTAAAGGATATCGGCAAAGGGTAGGCATTGCTCAAGCGATCGTCCATGACCCGCCAGCGATTATTTTAGATGAACCCACCGTTGGACTTGACCCCCGGCAAATCATCGAGGTGCGGAATTTAATTAAAAGCCTTGCTGGTACTCACACAATTATTTTGTCTACGCACATTTTGCCAGAAGCAAGCATGACCTGTAATCGTGTAGCCATCATCAATCGCGGCAAAATTGTAGCAACAAATACACCAGAAAACCTCATGACCCAGTTGACAGATGGGTCAGGATATGAAATTGAAATAGATGGAGAGGCTGCCTTAGCGAAACAGGTATTGCAAAATGTTAAGGGCGTCGCTTTGGTAGAATCAATGCCGAACGCCGGAGTCCAAAATCGTTACCAACTTGAGCAAAACCGGGCTTATTTGCGGGTGATATCGCAACCAGGCAAAGAACCAGGACGGGATATTGCCGCAGCACTACTACGTGGGGGATTTGGTTTACATGAAATGCGGCGTGTCAGCGCTACCCTAGAAGATGTGTTCTTGCAACTGACAACATTAGAGACTGAGGTAAACTCAGCAGCGAAAGAAGGAGAAGCTGCGTAAATGGGTATAGTGCTTGGTAATATTATTGCCATTTATCGCCGCGAGCTACAGAGTTATTTTGTATCGCCTTTAGCGTATGCGATCGCTGGTATATTTTGGGTATTGAGTGGGCTATTGTTGTTCTTGATTTTATGGGGGCCACAAGGCATCTTAGAGGACGAAGTTGCTTATGGGGCAATAGCATCGCTAGATTCTGGCGTGAGATTGGTACAGGATTTTTTGATTGGCATGGCATGGCTATTATTTTTCGTGCTGCCAATTCTCTCGATGGGACTTTATGCCGAAGAACGCAAGCGTGGCACATTGGAACTACTAGCTACGTCGCCTGTAACCAACTGGGCTGTGGCTGTAGGTAAGTTATTGGGAGTGCTAACATTCTTTATTACTATGATCGTACCCTTGCTGGGACTGGAGGCGATCGCTTTAAGTAATACAAATCCAGCAATACAACCGACAATTCCTCTGTTAGGTCATTTAGGATTAATCTTATTAGCGGCGACAATTCTATCTTTAGGAATGTTTATTTCTTCGCTAACAGACAGTACAATCTGGTCTGCTGTTTTTACATTTGCAGCAAGTTTAATGCTGTTATTAATTCCAGATTTTATTGCTCAAAAACTTGGCGGGTCGGTAGGGGAGTTTCTTGGTCATCTTTCATTAGCAAAACATTACAATAATCTGGTTCAAGGAATTTTTGATACTAGCAGTTTAATTTTATTTGCTAGCTATATTATTTTAGGTATCTTTCTGACAGCACAATCAATTGATGCACTGCGTTTTCAGCGGCAATAGTTTTAGGGTTATTGCTGGGAAAATAAGAATTATATTTTCACGCAGAGACGCAGAAACGCAGAGAGTAATGAGAGTTTTATTGTTTTATAGACCAGAATTTGATTTATGCAAGAGGTTTATGAGTCTATTGTCACGTTACTAAGGACAAATGAAAACTTGCCCTGAGCGGAGTCGAAGGGATAACAAATAACATGAAAAAATTTGTAAAAAAGAAACTGTGGATTTTTATATTTTGGCTTGGGCCATTTCTATTTGTTACTGGCTTGACGGCAGGATTAGTAGCTGATAATTGGATACCAATTCCATTGGGATTATTAGTTGCAGGAATTATTGTTAGTGGGTTGTGGCTAGTGTCGCACAGTCGGCAGAATGACTGGTGGGCTAGTCGTTCTACTCAAGCTGGAACTAATGCATTGGTTGCTACTCTCGCAGTGTTAGCGATTTTAGGATTGATTAATTTTTTGGGTACTCGCTATCATTTGCGAATAGACTTTACAGAGTCTCAATGGTTTACTTTGGCCCCTGAATCAAGGGAATTGATAGGTTCTATAAAACAGCCAGTAAAGGTATGGGTATTTGATGTAACTCAAAACTCTTCGGATAGGGAATTACTAGAAATTTATCAACAGCAAAACCCAAATTTTGAGTTTGAGTACATTGACCCACGCACCAGACCAGGATTAGCAGATAAGTTTGGCGTGCAAAAATTTGGTGAAGTTTATTTAGAATCTCAAAATAGACGACAGTTGGTGCAAACGGTCAATAAGCAAGAACGATTGTCGGAAGTGAAATTGACTAATCGGTTGCTACAAATTACTACATTCAGCACAGCTAAAGTTTACTTTCTTCAAGGTCACGGTGAACGTGTACTTAAACCAAGTGAAGGCGGAATTTCTCAGGCAGTGGCAGCATTAAGCGAAAGAAAATATACGGTTGAACCGTTGGAGTTGGCAAAACAACCAAGCGTTCCACAAGATGCTAATGTAGTTGTCATAATAGCCCCAAAAAGAACGCTATTTGAGAACGAAATTAAAGCTTTACAAGCATATATGAACCAGGGGGGTAACTTATTATTAATGGTTGACCCCAACACCGACCCTAAGCTCGACAGCTTTTTAAGTGCATGGGGTGTGAAATTAGATAATCGTTTGGTGATAGAAAGGTCTGGAGAATTAGTCGGACGTGGCCCTGCTGAACCCATAGTTACCCAATACGGGCAACACCCCATTACTAAAGTGTTTGGTAATGGTTTTTCTGTTTATGGGTGGACGCGACCCATTGAGATTAAACCAGTCTCAGGTATTGAAGCTACTCCCTTGTTACTCACCAAACCCTATCCCGAAAGCTGGGCAGAAGGTGACCTCAAAAGCGAAAAATTAGAATTCAACCCCGACAAAGACCTCAAAGGCCCCTTAACTTTGGGCGTAGCTTTGCAGAAAAAAGTAACATCTACATCCAACCCCAGTCCTACTGCCTCCCCCTCACCTCTCCCCTCTCTCCCTGCCAATATTTCCCCTACCTCACCTTCCCCATCTCCCTCACCTCCCTCTCAAAAACCCCAACCAATTGCGACTGAATCAAGATTAGTAGTGTTAGGAAATTCAGATTTTATGACCGATGGTTGGTTTCAACAGCAGTTAAATGGAGATGTATTTCTTAACTCGGTGACTTGGCTAAGTCAACAAGATCAGCAACTACTTTCAATTAGCCCTAAAGAACAGAAAAACCGTCGGCTAAACCTGACGCTTACCCAAGCCTATTCTTTATTGTCACTACTGTTAGTGTTACCCCTAAGTGGGTTGGTGATGGGTGCTATTATTTGGTGGCAAAGACGGTAAGAGAGGTGAGGGAGACGCGGGGACACGGAGAATAATCAATGACAAACGATAAATGACAATTCCCAATTCCTCAAAAATGAAATTACCACGAACGACTTTAATTTTGATATCGCTAGCGCTAGGTTTAGGTGGTTTTGTTTATTTTTATGAAATTCAAGGTAAGACTCGGCAAGAAGAAATCAAGGAAAAACAGCAACAAGTTTTCTCTTTTACTGAAGAGGATATACAATCTTTAATGATCAAAACTCAAAATATGACTTTGAGTTTGGAACGTAGCAGTCAAACTGAAAATCCCAAATGGTTGATTAAATCTCCGATATCGCAACCTGCAAACGATGCTATTGTTTCTTATTTAACGGATTTGTTGGTTAAAGGAAAAAGCGATCGCATTTTATCAACACCTGCAAACAGATTGGGCGAATTTGGCTTAGATAAACCCCAAGCAACGATCAATATCACTTTGAAAAACCAGAAAAGTCATCAGTTACTTCTAGGTAAGCGTGACTTTAGTCGCAGTTCCTTATATGCTCAAACTGACCCCGCTAATCAACAAAATGTAAATGTTTTGTTGGTATCTACAGATTTTGAAAATGCTGTAAATCGTGAACTATCAGAATGGAAACAACCCATAAAGAGTATTGAAAAACTACCTCCCCTCACCGTTCCTCAACCAACACCCACAAGATAAATTCGTAATTCGTAGTTCGTAATTCGTAGTTTAAATTATAAAATACGAAATGCCCTATTTATCTCTTCTCTTGGCGTACTTGGCGGTATAAAATAATATATCTATGACAACTTCAACGGCAACTTTGCTAATTTCCTGTCCAGATCAACGGGGACTAGTAGCGAAAATAGCTAATTTTATCTATGCCAATGGTGGTAATATTATCCATGCAGATCAACATACAGATTTTGCCGCAGGTTTATTTTTAACTCGCATTGAATGGCAGCTAGATGGATTTAATTTACCACGAGATTTAATCGCTGCTGCATTTAATGCCATTGCTCAACCTTTAGGCGCTAAATGGGAATTGCATTTTTCTGATACCATACCACGTATTGCTATTTGGGTAAGTCGGCAAGACCATTGTTTGTTTGATTTAATTTGGCGACATCGAGCGAAAGAATTTGCCGCCGAGATTCCTTTAATTATTAGTAATCACCCTCATTTAAAAGTTGTTGCAGAGCAATTTGGCATTGATTATCATTACATACCAATAAATAAAGACAATAAATCAGAACAAGAAGCCCAACAACTAGAATTACTCCAGAAATACAAAATTAATTTAGTTGTTTTGGCAAAATATATGCAAATTGTTAGTGCAGATTTTATTAAAAAATTTCCACAGATAATTAATATCCATCACTCATTTTTACCAGCTTTTATTGGTGCAAACCCTTATCAAAGAGCCTTTGAACGCGGTGTAAAAATTATTGGTGCAACTGCTCATTATGCGACTGCTGACTTAGATGCAGGCCCCATTATTGAACAGGATGTAGTGCGAGTTAGCCACCGTGATGAAGTTGATGATTTGATCAGAAAAGGTAAAGATTTAGAGCGAGTTGTGTTAGCAAGAGCAGTACGTTTACATCTACAGAATCGCGTTTTGGTGTATGGTAATCGTACAGTAGTGTTTGAGTGACGATCGCTTTCTGATTATGTCTGCTGACCATCTAACACCAGAACAACGCACACTAATATCCCACTATCGAGAAAAATGGCAACATATCGGGTTATCTATCGAATGCATTAACCAGCAACAAGCCATCGATGCAGTTCAAGCTATATACACCACACTTGAACTTACTTCACCAACAATAATTTTTGTTGATAGTCCAAATGCTGCATTTGAATACATTTGGAATTTGCTCCAAGCTAGTTCTGATACAATGCTGGGCAATGCTATAAGTAGTTCTGATTGGAGTAAAATTTACAATAATTTACAATCGTATTTACTTGCACGAGTACCATTTGAGTTGCAAAGCAACTTACATTCGTTGTTGGAAAATCATCTTGCCAACGAGTATGCTAATCTGGTGCAACACCAATTAGAAAATCATTGGGAAAATGTTTTTTATCAGCATTTTGGTAGACGCGATCGCCAAATCCTGAAAAATATATTCTCTTCATGCCGAAAACCCGAAAGTTTAGTTGCAGGAAGCAGCTATTTTGACTTTTGTGTTCATGTTCTCAACTACCACCAATTTCAAGACACAGTCATCACCTTAGAAAAATTTGTGAGGAATTGCGGCTGGACTTTCTTTTTTGAAAACGTAGCAATTATTGCCAACCATCCAACTAAAATAAGTATTAATAGCGAGAATCGTATTCATGCTGAGGATGCAGCCGCGATCGCATTTACAGATGGGTATAGTCTAAATGTAGATCACGGTCAAATCAAGCTAGAACGCATACATAAATTAATTGACCATATTAACTGGACACAGTTATTAAAAAAATTTAATGCAGTTGAAATTGATTCATGGGAAGAATACAGCTTATTACGCGTAAACGAGCGGGTTAATGTCCAGCCTATGCAGTTTTTGAAGGCGACGAATCCCAGTACAGGAGAAGTACATGTATCTAAGATACCACTGCGGATTACATCTGCAATTGAAGCAGTACGCTGGGTAAATCAACGCAAAAACCCGAAGTAAATCTAGCATTAAAATTCCTCGCCCACAAGGGGACGAGGAATTTGGTAATTGGTAATTGGTAATGGGTAATAGGCCAATTACCCATTACCTTAAATTAGGCGATCGCTTTTTTAAATTTTTCCTGACGCAGTTAAAAGCAAGATGGATATATAGATAGTAGATGCACCTTAATTAAATCACAGTCCTCGGCTTTTAGTTGGGGACTTTTTTTATTAATTTATAGTGGTTAATTATTTAGATATTTATGACTATAAAATGATAGTTGAAAAATTGGTTTCTCCCGGATGCTACTCTAAATCGAATGGATAAATAAATGGTAGATGCACCCTAATAAATTATTGCCCCCAGCTTTTGACTGGGGGCTTTACTTTTAAAAAACAAATTTCAAATAAAAATTTCCCGGATTTAGCAATAAGCAAAATGGATAAATAAATGGTAGATGCACCCTAAAAAATTACAGTCCTCACCTAAAAACTGAGGACTTTTCTTATTTAAATATGGCTGGTATTAAACTAGGTGCTAGCCATAATGCATAACCAATAAATGCAAATAATGCAGTAATTAAACCAGTGATGACATAACTAATACAAATTAATAAACCATCCGATTCAATGGTGGCAACTGCTAATAATAAGATTCCAACCGTGGGGATAGGGTTTGTAAAAGGAACTGGCAACATTAATAATATTGTTAGCCAAGAGATACAAATTCCATTAATTCGCCAAACTAAATGATTATGAGCTATTTTTGTCAACCGAGGACGGGTAATTTTTTGTAATATTTTGGTGAGGCGTCCGAGATTTTGTAAAAGTAACTGGGCAAAAACGCGAGGAAATTTGTAATTAGCCATTCTTCTCGGTAGCCAAGGCGATCGCCTTCCCAAAATCATCTGCACTGATAACAACAAGCAAGCAGCACCAAAAGGCCCCGCCAATCCTGGTGGCATCGGAAATAAAAAAGGCAAAACTAATAACGCAATAACCAAACTAAAACCCCTTTCGGAAGTTTCTGCCAGAATATCACCCAAAGTTAACGGTTGTTCAGCTAGGCGTTGCAGCAACGACTTAATATCTTGAGCAAATCTTAGATGCATTTCTGGGGATTGGGGACTGGGGACTGGGGACTGGGGACTGGGGACTGGGGACTGGGGATTGGGGACTGGGGATTGGGGATTGGGGACTGGGGGATTGGGGACTGGGGATTGGGGACTGGGGGACTGGGGGACTGGGGACTGGGGGACTGGGGACTAGGAAATAATTTTCTTGATTCCAATTACGAATTACGAATTACGAATTAACTTCTGATGGTACTAAAACAGTCACAGCTTTAGGTATAACCCGAAAATGAGCGGGGGTGTAGGTAGTGATTTCACCATCAGTATTTATTGGACGCGGTTTACGAGTATTAACTCTTATTTCCTGTCCATGCAGGGCGCGGACATTCCGCGAATTAATGTGTCGCCCTTGTCGCATCGCAGGAAGTATAAGTATAATTTGCCACCAATGTTTAATTTCTATACTATAAAGATCCAACCTTTGATCATCTATTGTGGCATCATGGACTATTGCCATACCACCACCGTAGTAGCGCCCGTTACCTACAGCAATTTGTACTGTTTTGACGCGAATTGATTGACCGTTAATGATGATTTCTGCACGAAAAGGCCGGGCCTCCCAAACTACTTGCAATGCCGTAGCAGCGTAAGCAAGTATTCCCCAGCGACGTTTGACTTCTGTGGTAAGTCGCTGGGTAATTTTCACACTCAATCCTAAGCTAGCGACATTAAAAAAGTGCTTGTCGTTTACCCAGCCTAAATCAATGCGGCGCTGTTCCCCATAAGCGATAATTCTACAAGCTTCGGCTAAAGAGTTAGGAATTCCCAATGTCCTTGCGAGGTCGTTGGCTGTTCCTAAAGGTAAAATTCCTAAAGGCAACTTGGTATCAACTAATCCATCCACGGCGGCGTTGAGAGTACCATCTCCGCCCCCAACTATCACCAAATCAACTTGATTTTGATAGCGTAATATAACCTCAGAAAGATGTTTGGGGTCTTCTGTTGACTCCTCAATTAAATTGAAGCCAAGTGTTTCAAGATGATGAATTGCTTCTTCTAAACGTTGCTGTCCTTGGCGGGCATGACGATTTACCAACAGCAGTGCGCGGGGACTTGTGGGTAATGCCTTTGGTAATTGATCTGTCCAATTATCCGTATTCATAATATTCTGCTTAAAGTTAACTATAAGATCTGACTTGATTGATGAAATTATTTGCGTAGACAGGGAGTAGGGGAGCCACTGCGGTGAAGTACTTGCACCTCTTAAGGTTTCCGCCGATAGCAAAGTGCTGAACCCGAAGGGTCTTGGGGTTTCCCCAAGTGGCGTAGTAGGAAGTGGGGGAAGAGAGATTTTATAGGTATACGGAGTTTTTTCACCAAATCAAATATGAGTTCTATATAAAAAGGTCTTGAGATTGTTATGAAAGGTACCAATAATTCTAGGGGACGGCGTTTACTATATCGTTGCAGTTACTATTTATTTGGTTTTGTTTTATCTAGTCTAACTCTATTAGCTCTGGGTGTGTTGATACCTAGAAAATGGAATAATTACTCACAACATGGGTGTAATTTGAATATTTGTATTTCTAACACGGGAATTCATTCTAATATTATAGTGCCCATCAAAAATGATGCTTTTAATTGGAAAGAATATATATCTCTAGATAAGATTGGTAAGGATACTAATAATAGTTACAATTATTTAAGTTTTGGTTGGGGCGATCGCGATTTTTATATGTCAACGCCAAATGTGGCGGATTTCAAATTGTCTACGACTTTTAAGGCTTTATTTTTACCAACTCCTTCTGTGATGTATGTTAAAGGTTATCAGTCAATTCCTAATGAGTTAGAAGTTAAATGTATTAAAGTTAATCAAACAGATTATTTACAATTAATGCAATTTATTCAAGCAAGTTTTCAACTTAATGCTCAAAATCAAAAAGTTCGTATTGGTGATGGTCACACCGATAATGCTGGTTTTTATGCGGCAAAAGGTAGTTATTCTATATTAAGAAATTGTAATTCTTGGACAGGTGAAGGTTTGCGAAAAGCTAATGCAAATACTCCCTTATGGGATGGGTTATCTTTTGCGATTATGTTGCATTTGAGAAGTGGTTGTAGGTAAGAGTAGTGAGTGGGCTTCGACTTCGCTCAGCCCACGGTAAATGGGAGTAGGGAACTTGTAATGAGCTTGTCCTGAGCAGAGCCGAAAGGCAAAGTCGAAATATGAAGAAAAAAGGCAAAGAATAAGACAAGATTTTGAGTTTTGCCTTTTATCTTTTGCCTTTATGCTAACCTTTATCGCGAGGGGAAACTAGATGTGTTTTAGTTTATATCAATTCAAAATTAAGGAGACATGATGTGTTACGTCTCTACAATGGTTGATGTGTTGCGTTCTTAATTACGAATTACGAATTACGTTAGCGCAGCGTAAAGCCTGCGGCATAGCTT